>JBOFXU010000140.1:0-26375 GCA_051654305.1 Bacteroidales bacterium
AATGGATTACCGAAGATAACACTGGGCTACACCATGGAACATCTTGCCGATGAGCTATTTCAAGGAGCTATTTTCGGAGTCTCTGTCCCTTTGTGGGAAAACCGTAATCAGGTCAAGCAAGCTAAGGCTCGAAAGTTTGCTTCTGATTTTCGGAAAAGTGATGTTTCTCTGAGTCAGCACTCCTATTTTGCCGACCTGTATCAACAGTTGACTCAATTACAAAAGAACTGTCAGCTTTACAAAGAGACTCTCTCATCTATGATTGATGAGGAATTACTCCTGAAAGCATACGAAAAAGGGGAATTATCTCTTTTGGAGTATCTGATGGAACTCTCTTACTATTATGATACAAAAACAAAAGCATTGGAGCTCTACCGGGATTTTAATCTGACCTTTAATGCCTTCAATAAACTTGAATACTAACTAAGACGTGTATAGTGCCCCGCGGGTGAATCAGAAAAGATCCATTCGCGGGGTATTTTTTTGACCCGTAATTTGTTATTGAGATGTAACCTATGTGACATTTTATGCGACTGAAATACATTATTTTTGTTCTCTAAATTTATACGTAATGAAAAGAAAGATTATATCAATAAACGAAGAGCTTTGCAACGGATGTGGTAAATGTGTGAAAGGATGCCACGAGGGTGCTTTGCAAATGATTGACGGAAAAGCCCGTATCATCAGTGAGCTATATTGCGACGGATTGGGTGCTTGCATTGGGGATTGCCCGGTTGGGGCTATTTCGATTGAAGAACGTGAAGCGCTCCCGTACGATGAGATTGCCGTAATGGAAAAAATCTCTCCAAAAGGAGAACAAACAATTCTGGCACATTTGAATCACCTGAAAGATCATAATGAACTGGCATACCTGGAACAGGGGATCGCTTACATAAAAAAACACCAACTGAATGTTAACCTATCGGCATTGGAGACTCAGGAATCACTAAAACCTCTTGCTTGCGGCTGTCCGGGTAGCGCTGCCCGCTCATTCAAACCGGCTGCAGCCGTAAAACCTCAGTTCAAGACTCAGGAAAAACAAGTCTCCGAATTGACGCACTGGCCGGTGCAGCTCCATTTGATTAATCCTTCAGCAAGCTACCTTAACGGTGCTGATTTATTAGTAGCAGCAGATTGTACTGCTTTTGCTTATGCTGATTTTCATGCTACATTTATCAAAGGAAAAAAGCTGGTAATCGCTTGTCCAAAGTTAGACAGCAACAAAGAGGTATACGTTGCTAAATTAACAGAAATGATTAATGAGTCAATGGTAAATACTCTGACTGTGATCATTATGCAAGTACCTTGCTGCAAAGGCTTAACACAATTGGTACAGCTGGCTGTAAGCCAGGCATCCCGAAAGATACCGGTAAAAGAAATTATTATTAGCGTACAAGGAGAGATTGTAAAAGAAGAGTGGATCTGATTTCATTCGTCACCATTTGTCACCATTTGTCACACCATTCGTCACACTTAAACAGGGATTAAAAACCTACTAATCAAGGATATAAAATCACAAAAAGAGTTGGTGACAAATGGTGACGAATGAAAATGGAAAATCTGTGTGGTAGATAAAAAGTTGAGACAATCAAGAAGGTCTGTCCATAACATAAAAAAGGAGCTGCCCGAAAGTATAAACTTACTTTCGGAGCAGCTCCTTCTATTTAAAACAAATAGATTATTCGTTTACGATTTCAAGTGACTCGATCAGCAATTCGCTACCGGGTGCACCTTCAAACTTATCCCCTTCAGCACTTGACGAACAAATTATGGCAAATTTGTACTTCTTCGCTGGATCAAAATCTTTTATATAGGTGAAGTTTAAGCTGAAATCAGCAAAACCGTCAGTATTCTCTATCTCATGCTTAGCAAGAGCAACTACTTTGTCAGAAGTATATGCGTCAAGTCCGGTAAGGGTCTCATCAAAATTAGAAACTTCATATAATACCCCGCAAACAGATGCCTTATCTACTTTTCCGGGTACAGGTACTTTGGTTACTGTCTGTCCGTCTACCTGAGTTCTGAAATACTCTGCTCCTGCAGTATATTGTATACGGCCTTTTAGTGACACTGGCTTATTGCGGTAAGGAAGTCCGAATTTTGTACTTTTCAAAGTATTCATAATGTCTACCTCAAATTTCCCAAGGAAAAGTGATCCGGCAGTTACCGCTGGTACTACAGTAAAGACAAATGCGCCCTGAGTATCCACTGAAATAATCTTTGCATATTTTCCCTGACGAGTGATCGGATAAGGCGTTCCGGCAGGATACATTCCCATCGAGTTCAGGAACATCGCAGCTGTATTAGAAGATGCCCATCCTGCAGGTTCTTCAAAGAAGTTACCTCCCGTCTGACCGTTGTTCCCCCACTCTCCATCAAAGACAAATTTTGTTTCTGATTGTGCAACCAAACGTTCCATTTTTAATTTATACGCCCGGGTTGAATTTGGATCTTCTGCAGCAATAATAATTTCAACGTAATCCGTCGCTGCATTCGTCATTTTCGAAAAATCAATCGCTTCTCCCGCCTTGTACTCTTTCGTTTCTGTTCCAAATTTTGCAACAACTGACTTTACAGAAGCCTTATCAGAAACTTCGATTTGAGGAGTAAACACAAGCTGTGAAGGATCTGTATCGTCCCAAACTCTGAATGAATAAGGATTTTTAGTTGTCAGCGGATCAATGATCACCTCTTCGTTGCCCGATAAAGCCAAGGACGTAATTGTAGCCGTTGTACTTTCTACGGTTACTTCCCCATAAAATTTCACTTTTACAGGAGCCGGAAGATCTGGAACAACCACATCCAGCGTCATATCGAGTTCTTTTGGCTCACCCGTATACACCAAGATACCTTTTAATTGGATGGCAACTTCAATCGGAGAAGAAGGATCTATAATTGGCAGGTTAAGTTTTCTGTCTTTGGCTTCAAAAGCATAAATATCTTCTGAACGTTTCATGAGAGAGATTGTATCCAGAGAGATATTTCCAATATTAATTCCTCCGAAATCGAAGTTTTTAATCAATACTCTCATTTTTTGTTCCTGCCCTACACCATTCGCTTTGTAAAAATAGATTCTTTGCTCAGACTCTACTTCCATTCCTGATAATGGATCATTGATGATCATTTTCCCCTTGAACATCTTGTTAAAAATAGATGACGCATCCACAGTAGTTTCCTCTACCGCTTCGGTCTCAATGCTCACGTTCATAACATCTCCCTCTACGAGACACTCAACTTTCACTTTATATCCATAGGTTAAGTCGGTAGTTTCGGCAGTCAGCTTGCTGATGTAGGCTTTAGTCATCACGTCAAATGTAGCCTCAGGAAGAAGAAATTCGGCTGCATCGGGAAGTATATTTATTAACTTTACAGAAACATTTCCAGCTTCATCCTGCAGTACCTCCAATGTACCCTCGGTTTGCAGAGTTTCGCCATTCAGACTTACTGAAAGATTTTCATTTTTATACTCTTTGATAACATCAGCAATGGTTGGAGGAAGAATTATTTGCTCATCATCGCTACATGACACTGTGGAACAAACAATGCAACTAAGCATCATCAGACCTACAAGTTTCTTTTTCATAATTTTCTCTGTTATTTTAAGGTGAAATAAATATTTACTGCACAATTCTAATTCTTTAAGACAGCGCAAAAGTAAACAAAGAAAATATATCAAGTATTTAAAATAATAATAATTTTAACCAAAACAGTTAAATATACATATTACAGAAAAAGAAAAGCAACAATCCAGCCCTTCGGCTGAGACTGTTGCTTTTATCTGTCTTAGATTCTCACCTTCGATCTATCCACATCAAATCCAATGGATTGGAACCAAGGGAAAAGATCTTTATTCATCGCCTGACTTAACACATGTACAGTGTGACTGGCATCGTATCTGCGTATAGAATTAGGTTTGACGATTTCACGTTTTGCCTTAAAATATTTAGATACAATATCGGGATCCTGCTTTCTCAATTGCTCAAAGATCCAGTACATTTTACCCCAGTGAACTTCGTTTACAGCAGCACCTGTTAAGGGAGCTACTCCCTCTTTATTGGATTTTCCCTGCATATCGTATTTATCAAAATCAGGATCATATTTTCGGGCACGCTCAATAGTAGCTTTTATACGGCGCTCACCCTCTTCTTTGTAACCCATATCACACATCACCAGATTTCCAACATAAGTAGCAATCGGCTCATTCCAGATTTCAGGATAGGGAAGTACCCAGGAGTGAACAGCTTCGTGGGTTACAAATTCGATCATACTATCTTCCACGTCAGGAAATCCACCCCACCATACGGCTAAAGCAAGAATTTCACCACTGGAATAACCACCTCCATCGGTAGGTATAAGTATAATTTTTGACCCCATTCCCGGCGAAAGAGGAACCCCCATTTTGTTTTCAATAACAGGCATACAACGTTTTGAAATATCAAACATGGCATCCGCATAAGGTTTCATATATTCGCTATAACTGATATCAAGACCATCTTTCTGCGTACGGTATTCTAACGTCTCGATAAAATTATTTTTGAATGGCTTCTTTGGATCTACTTTCTTATTCGCCGCAGCCATGGTCCAGATCTTGTTCCAAAGTCCGGAATTGATCGAATCACTTGCATAGTCGGGATGATCGCCCATGATCGTACGGGCACTGACAACGATTGTTCCTTTCTTATATTTACGGGAAGCCGTTACTGGTTTTCCTTCTTTATCCTGAACAATAATATTCCACTTCTTTGGGTCATCCAGCGATAAAGTCAATGCTCCACCCTTTACTGTTACATCTTCACTGGTATATCCCGGTGCTTTCAATGGAAGTGTAGCTTTTCCTGCAAATTGCACTCCATAATTCTTTAGCAGTTGATTCTGTGATTTTGGATTCTCACGACCCATAATCACAACACCACCGCCATCTGATAGAAACTCATTGATTTTCTTTACATCCTTATCATTGTAAGACAATCTGTTATCACAATTCCATAAAAAAAGCAGATTGGTATTGGACAGATCTGCGTTGTAAAGAGCACACCAACTTTTGGCGTACTTCTGATCTTTCATATATTGCTTCTGAAATCCCCAGTCTGCATGAAAATCATACGCATGGGAAACACTATTCATGGCATGAATGGTGGCTTTGGATGTTTGAGCTGACACATTGCCACTTAGAGAAGAAATGGCAAATAGGACTGATAATAATTTTTTGTTCATCACACTTTTATGAAATTAGTTTTGGTTGATTAAAGCGCTTTTTATTTTGACTTGAATATTTCTCCTGAAAAGGAATCTCACTTTTCGTCACGGAGCATGATAAGAAGTATACTCCCGTATTTTGCCCGACGAAACTAAAGTTCCAACTGATCTAAAGTCTTACCCGAATCATTTTTTATCTCTGCAGTCATGACTTTTCCTGTTTTTCTAAGAATCATAACTGTGGCATCCCCCTGCTTCGGACCACCCCCGATTACTACCGGAAAACGATTTTGATCTTCTCCTGAATGCAAGTATTTGTACTCATGAGTATGCGCATTCAGGGCAATATCAAACTTACTTTTTTGAAGCAGCG
Organism: Bacteroidales bacterium; assembly: GCA_051654305.1. Lineage (GTDB taxonomy): Bacteria > Bacteroidota > Bacteroidia > Bacteroidales > UBA7332 > UBA7332. Next base: position 5,570 of record JBOFXU010000140.1, read on the forward strand.
GTGACCAAAGCTCGCGACAAGGCTCATATTCTGTTTCGTAACCATAGATCGGAATGTGATGGATAAGAACACGGTTCATCGCACGCTTATGTGCTTTCGATCTTAGTTCCTCACGAAGAAATTCAGTTTGCTCATTCCGGAAAGATTCAAAAGAGTTAAGCCCATAATAGACCCAATGATCATCGGGTTTGTCCTCCCCACAATCCAGCATCACAAATCGAGTCCCCCCAAAAGAGAAGGCTCCATACGAAGTTTCTCCCCCAATATAATCAATCAGATCACGCAATTGAATAGAGTAAGCATTCCGGATCTCGTGGTTACCCCGGATGTAGATAACAGGCACAGAGGAGGCATTCAGTTTATCATGAACAAAGTTCATAAACTTAAGTACGGAATCTTCATCTTTCGGATCATCAATACAGTCGCCATTGAAGAAAATCAGATCAAGCTGATTTAAATCGATCTGATCTGCCAGACGGGCAAGTGTCTTCTCATTTTTATGCAGATCATTAAACACAACCGCATTAAAATCGTGATTCTCTACAGGCACTGGATTATAGGGGTAAATATCTGAGTATACGGGTTCACCGAACTCCTTCTTGTATGCTGCGTACAGAGTAATTTCACGCGAAGCCACACGATAATAGTATTTCTTACCGGGAGTAAGTGCTTTTAGTCGTACATGGTGAATTGTATTGTAACAAAACGACTGCCCGTCAACTAATCTCTCCGCTTTATAGATGAGAGAATCCGGGTGAGTTCCGTACTCTACCCAACTATGTACTTTTTTATTGGTAAGCCACGAAACCGTAATACCATTATCGGTAGGATTTTGCAGGTAGGGCTTAGTCTTCATGAGTCCCTCTTGTCCGAAGGACGTCAGAGAACTACTAAATGTCAGGCAAAGAGCAAAACCGGTATGAATTATTCTCCTTTTCATGTGTATTTTAATTTATACCGCAAATAAAATATTAAATACGGACATTTAAAGCATAAAGAACCTGATTTGCAAAAAAAAAGGAGAGTAACCTCCCGGCCCTCTCCCTTTACATACATTTAAATTACTTCATAAACTAATATTTAAACTTTCATATATTTTCTACTGATATGTCACCATGCTATTTACTGTAGCTATAACACATCTCATATACAAAAATACTTTACTCTAAGGGTTATATTTAATACAGTTTAACAAAGCCCTTTTATACAGAGTGTTATCTCCTACTTTTCGTGATTAAGCAAAGAGAAACATTCGAGTTATCATAATATTTGCGTTTTACCTTAGTTTTGCTAACCTTCAGGAATTTTTTCACTTTAAAAAGCAGGCGACTAATTAGCAGGATTGATCTGATCAAGAACACAAAAATTACATTCTTATTTTTTCAGATAATACAATATTATCTGATGACTTACCTACTTGTAGGATAAACTCACCTGGTTCGAATATCCACTGATTCTCTTTTTCGCTATAATATTGGAATGCCTCCTTATTCAGAATCATAATTATTCGTTTAGTCTCATTAGGCTCAAGATAGATTTTATGAAAAGCTTTTAACTCTTTGACTGGTCTAACCTCTTTAGATTTAGGATCTGAGACATAGAGTTGTGCTATTTCCGCACCAGCTATACGGCTGGTATTAGTAATATTAAAAGAGACCTCAACACTGTTTGCTTTTCTATTGAGGATTGATACTTTCATATCTCTATAGTCAAAATTACTGTAAGACAGTCCAAAGCCGAAGGAGTATAAGGGTTTGGTATTACTATATTCATAACCTCTATATCCAGTAAATATACCTTCATTATAGAAAATCTTTTTCTCTCGACGTGTTTCATCATAATTACCTGCGGCAGGAGAATCTGCCCAATCTTTTTCGATTGAAAATGGTAATTTCGCCGATGGATTGACTTTTCCTGACAGAATATTAGCTAATGCATTTCCACCTTCCTGCCCAGGATAAAATGCGTGCAATAAGGCTGATACATCATCAATCCAGTCAACCATTTTGACTCCACCTCCCGCATGCATCACAACAATTAGGTTTGGGTTTATCTGAGCTAATTCCTTTATAAGTCGTCCCTGTCCAAATGGAAGATCAAATGGTCGATCTCTGCCCTCAAGCTCAATACTTCCATCAAGACCAGCACAAAAAACAACAATATCAGCTTGCTTTGCTATTTGTTTCGCATCATCAATATATTGCTCTATTTCACTATTATAGCAATACCCCATTCGTATTTCAGAAGGTTGAGATTTTTGATTATTATATTTTAGCCTAATACTTTTATTTACTCCTTTCTCAGCAAAAAAAGCATATTCCTGAAATACAAAAGATTGAGAAGCGGATTCATCAATGACCAGCTGGTCATCAACCCATAACTCAAAAGCCCCCTGAGCATCAATAAAAATCCTTATGGTGTCACTTCTTAATACATCAATTACACCATCCCACTCCACTTCATAATGTTGGCCTATTGAGGCATTGTTCATTGGAGCTCCCCACCATTCATTATTAACATATTTATCAACCGTTTCCACTTTTAAATCACCCTTATTCGAGGTCACATTCTGAGTTGTTGTAATATTACTTACATTTCTTCCTGCAGCCTTAGCCTGCTCCTGAAGTACCTGAGAAGACATATTATCTTGACTTACTTGATCAGGTATCGCGTAGTATTTCGCATCTAATCCAGGCTTACCTGTCTTTGTTCGAAAAGCACTTTTCTTAAATAGATTACGTTTAAATCTATTTGGAATACCTTCAGAATAAAGAACTTTAGATTGAGGGAATTGGTTCGTTATCCCCTGCAAATCATTTACGACATACCACGGATGGACTCTTGAACTTCCCCCTCCTCCATATACAATTTCATTCGTCGAGAAAGCCCGGTCATTTATTAGTGGACTATTAGCAGTAGGTCCGATAACGGCGATTTTCTGTGGAGACCTTAAAGGTAATATACCATTATTCTTTAATAAAATAATACCCTCTTGGGCTGCTTCCAAAGCCATAGCATTAGCTTTGGGATTATAAATAGGTATTGTATCTATTTTTTGTGGACGATCAAAAAATCCCATCTCTATACATGGTCCATAAATACGTCTCACTTTATCGTTAATCGTTTCTTCAGTAATATCCCCCTTGGTTATTAAAGGTAATAACACATCTCTATTAAACCAACTTTTACTGCCCATTTCTAAGTCTAAGCCATGATTCGCCGCTTTATCAGCAGAATATGTACAAGCCCAGTCTGACATCAACATTCCCTTAAAGCCCCAATCTTTCTTTAAAACATCAATCAATTCTTTATTTTCAGTGCAATAAATACCCCAGACAGGATTATACCCTGTCATTATTGCCTTCACATCGGCCTCCTTTATAGCAGCCTTGAACGGTGGTAAGTAGATTTCATGCAATGCACGTTTGGACAATTCTGTACTTACTGTATAACGATCAAACTCCTGATCATTTCCTACAAAGTGTTTTACCGTTGCGATAACACCTCCATTCTGAACAGCCTTAATAAATGGAACGATCATCTCAGAAGTTAAATATGGATCTTCTCCAAAATACTCAAAGTTACGCGCTCCTTTAGACGCTCTGTACATATTTGCACCTGGAGCTAACATAAAGTGTATTCCTCTTGAACGCCATTCTTCTGAATATATCTCACCCGTCTTTTTTGCCAATTCTTTATTCCAGGATGCAGCCAGAGAAAGGGCTGAAGGAAAGGCTGTTGCTCGCCCCCACAACCCCCAGGAGGATACCCCTAAAGGACCATCTGCCATTTTGAATGCAGGAATACCTAACCGTTCACAGGGATGAAGGTAAAAATCGTTATATCCAGCTAATAAGTCTATTTTCTCTTCTAAGGTCATTCGCTGGATTAAATCCTCTACCCTGGAGGAGGGATCAGACGTAGAGTCTAAATAAATTAGTCTATTTTCAACTTTGTCTTCCTGCATGCTTATTTTTTGAGCTACAACAATATGACTTGTCGCAAATAATGCTGTACTAAAAATCCATTTAAAACAAATCGAATACATATCTACATTTTATTGGTTAGCAAATAAAAAAGTGATGATCTACTTGATCCAACATCCATTCTCTGTCCTTAAAACAAAAGATAATAAATCGCCTCAAAAAATTGACTTCAATCATCATATTGTAAATTTAATACTAATTAATAAATTATTATACAATAAGCACATTATTAAAAAAGAAATAAAACTAAGTTTGTGGACAAACTTAATCCTTAGTATTATGGAAGAACAATATAAAGCTAATTCAGAGCGCTATACCAATGGTATGCAATATCGGAAATGCGGAAATTCGGGACTAATACTCCCAGCTATTTCATTAGGGCTCTGGCACAATTTCGGGAGCTATGACCGTTTTGAAAATGCTCGTGCGATGACTCGTGCAGCATTTGACAGAGGAATTACCCACTTTGATCTGGCTAATAATTACGGTCCCGTATTTGGATCGGCTGAAGAAAACTTTGGAAAAATTCTGGAAAAAGACTTCAAATCACACCGTAATGAAATGGTCATCACGACAAAGGCGGGTCACCTGATGTGGCCGGGACCTTACGGGGATGGCGGATCGCGAAAATACTTGATGAGTAGTCTTGATGACAGTCTGCGCCGAATGAACCTGGATTATGTTGATATCTTTTACATACACCGATACACTCCTGAAACTCCATTGGAAGAAACCATGCAAGCCTTGGTTGACATCGTGAAACAGGGAAAAGCGCTATATGTGGGTATCTCGAAATATCCGGCTGATGCAATGGAAAAAGCGTATGCCTATCTAAGAGAACGGGACATTCGTTGCCTGGTTGAACAAGACCGTTACAGTATGTTTGACCGCAAAGTAGAAAATGGCATTTTAAGTACCGCTGCAGCTAACGGTGCAGGCTTTGTGGCTTTCTCTCCTTTAGCTCAGGGATTATTAACAGACCGCTATCTGAACGGAATTCCGGAAGGATCCCGGGCCTCCCGACCAGAAGCTTTTCTCAAAGCCAATCAGGTTTCCGAGGAGTTGGTAAACAAATCCAGAGCACTGAATGAAATTGCATCTCGCCGGGGACAAACACTTTCGCAAATGGCCATTGCGTGGGTTCTTCGTCTGCCTGAAGTAACAAGTGCTATTATTGGAGCCAGCTCGGTTGACCAACTAAACATCAATCTGGATGCTTTACATAACTTGACCTTCTCGTCAGAAGAATTGAAAGCTATTGAAGATATTCTGCAGGCCTGATGGAATTACCCGGGCTACATGAATGGAACTTATCTGAGGATAAATAAAAAACGACACTTGATAAAATTATCTCTTATGCTGGTCAGAACATTTATTACAATCATATGCTCTCTGGTATTAAGTGGATGCGAAAACAGTGAAACACTGAGCCGTATTCCCGAAGCTTCAGTCAATCTTCGTGTAAACATAGATTACTGGAAACTTACCGCCTTACTCGACTACCATCGTTTTTTAGATAAACAAGGGCTTCCTGCAAGCACTTATCTGGGGTACGGTGGGATATTGGTAGTAAACGGGTTCACTTTTAACGGAGAATCGGAAGCATTCTACGCTTACGATCTGGCTTGTCCCGTAGAAGCTCAAACAGATGTTCGTGTAACGATAAACAATGATCTCATTCAGGCTGAATGCCCGAAGTGCAAATCCCGATTTGCTGTTTTTGAAGGTGGTGGAGTTCCTGTCTGGGGAGAAGCAAAGAAGAATAGCCTTTTTCTTAAACAGTACAAAACTAAACTCTCCGGAAGAGATATCCTTATCTCAAGATAGAGGTATTCCGTCAAAAGGTCTACTCCTGATTTAAAATGAGAAAATCCCTGAAAGTGTAGTTTACACTTTCAGGGATTTTCATTTAAAGTCGGAAGCTGTTACCCTTCTGGCTCAAATTGGAATTTGAAGGTTTAATATTTACCTGCAGGAATTACTTCCAACCAGTATCCGTCCGGATCTTCGATAAAATAAATTCCCATTTCTGCATTCTCATAGCAGATACATCCCATCTCTTCGTGAAGTTTGTGAGCTGCATCATAATCTTCTACCGTAAATGCAAGGTGAAACTCATTATCTCCGAGATTGTAATTTCCTTCCCAGTCTCTCAGCCAGGTTAGTTCTAACAGATGATTGCTGCTACCGTCAGAAAGATAGACGATTATAAAACTACCATCTTCTGCATTGATACGTTTTGACTCCTTCAGATCTAATGCTTTATCGTAAAAAGCCAAACTTTTTTCAAGATCGCAAACATTGAAATTGTTATGCGCAAATTTAAAAGTACCCATTTATTAAGTTATTAGTGATGTTATTCCAGCCCAAGACGAAGCAGTAATTGGTCTGCCTGAGCAGGAAATGTGTCAGATGCCGGCAAAATCAATCCGTGTAATTGTCCGGATTCAAAGGTCACTGAAACTGCTGACAGAAATTTTACAGCCGAAATTTGGGTTGACAAATCTGAAACCTTTATGCAGGCCAGCACTTGTTCAATACTCATATTGGATGCTAAGATAGAAATCGTTTCTGACTCTTGTTTTAAAACCACATATTTTTTGTTTTCATCTGCGTCCTGGAAGAACAAAATGCCACAATCCTCTCTTTCGTATTCGCTGTACAGGTAGAGATAATGAGGAAACGACCATATAAAAATATTGTTTTCAGCAACCGATGCCAGCTCGGCAAACAGTCGTGCTTCATCCTCGGGATAGAGCGGTTCAAAGACTTCAGTTGAAGATACTCCAGCTTCTAAAGATACTGTTTGAGTAGTTTTATACAAAGGAATGGTAAAACCCTGCTTTTGATAAAAAGGAAAAAGAGACGCTTCTGCCGGTAAGGTCACCACAAAATCATACTCCATTTTAGCTAAGGTATTTCTGAGTAAATCAGAGCTAAGTCCCATCCCCTGATACTGAGGGTCAGTGGCTACTCCATAAAGATATAAACCTTTATGCTGATTCTCTTTTTCAAAGTAACTTACGGGAATCAAATTAAGGAAAGAAACCACTTTGCCGTCTTGTTCGGCATAATAGATGAAACTATTTTTAAACGTATATTCCACAAAACGGTCAATAAAGTCGTCATCATCGCCAAAACTAACTTTCCACAAAGCTTTTATATCTTGAATTACGCTTTTCTTTACCATAGATTAGGGATTTATATTTTTGCTAAAGTAAGATGATTTATGTACACAACAAAAATATACTTCGGGATGTTTATTTGTAAGCAATGTCCGAGACAATACGTCAGTAAAAATTGTAATCATCTTCTCGTAAAATGACCTTTGTCTCGCTTTAAATAAAATCAAAATGAAAGATATGAAAAGCTTTACTTTGACAAGTCATGATCTTGAAGGACAGATTCATCTCAGTCAGGCCTTCAAGCACGAGGAGTGCGAGGGCGAAAATATCTCACCTCATCTGAAGTGGGTAAATCCTCCCGAAGGGACCGAAAGTTTTGCGGTAACGGTTTACGATCCGGATGCTCCTACCGGAAGTGGCTGGTGGCACTGGGTAATATTTGATATACCTAAAGATGTCTATGAGCTACCGGCTGACGCAGGTAATCTGAGACGGCATCTCGCACCTCCGGGAGCTATTCAGAGTATTAATGATTATCTGACTCATGGCTACGGAGGACCATTTCCGCCAAAAGGGGACAAAGCTCACAGCTATATTTTTACTGTATACGCACTGGATGTAAGAAGTCTGGGGCTAAATAAAGATGCATCGCCTGCGATGGTAGGATTTAATCTGCATGCTCATACCCTTGCCCGCGCCTCAATGATTTCCTATTTTGAGCGCAAATAAGAGTATAAGAAATAAGACAAAACATATTCAATAAATCGATGTGCAATAATACAAACAAAACCAAATCTTTTTAGTAGGTTTGCAAGGAATTTATCTATTTATTACATGCGATAACACTGCCTCTTTTGCGATGCATTCGCTCATACATAATATAGAAAATTTCAAGTTTGGCGTAAAGCAATCTAATAATCAAACAAAAAAAATGGGAAAAGTTTTAATTATTGGTGCCGGCGGAGTTGGCACAGTAGTTGCTCACAAAGTTGCTAAAAATCCGGAAGTATTTACGGAAATTATGCTTGCGAGCCGCACTAAATCTAAATGCGATGCTATTGCAGCAGCCGTAGGTGGAAATCGTATTAAAACTGCAAAGGTTGATGCAGATAACGTAAATGAACTGATCAGTTTGTTCAATTCATTTAAACCGGATATCGTGATCAATGTTGCTTTGCCATACCAGGATTTAACGATCATGGATGCGTGTCTGGCATGTGGTGTGAACTATCTGGACACTGCAAACTACGAACCGCTGGATGAAGCAAAATTTGAGTACAAATGGCAGTGGGCATATCAGGAGAAATTCAAAGAGGCTGGTCTGACAGCTATCCTTGGTTGCGGATTTGACCCGGGTGTTACTGGTGTTTATACAGCTTATGCTGCGAAACACTATTTCGATGAAATCGAATATCTGGATATCGTTGACTGTAATGCAGGTGACCACGGTAAGGCATTTGCTACTAACTTCAATCCGGAGATCAATATTCGTGAGGTAACTCAGAGAGGTAAATACTGGTTAGACGGAGAGTGGGTAGAAACTGAACCACACGAAATTCATCAGCCAATCAATTATCCAAATGTTGGTCCTAAGGAGTCTTACCTGATTTACCACGAAGAGCTGGAGTCATTGGTGAAAAACTTCCCGACAATCAAGCGTGCTCGTTTCTGGATGACATTCGGACAAGAGTATCTGACACACTTACGCGTGATTCAGAATATCGGTATGGCAAGTATCGAACCAATCATTTACAATGGAATGGAAATCGTTCCAATTCAGTTCTTGAAAGCTGTTCTTCCAAATCCGGGGGAACTTGGTGAGAACTATGTAGGTGAAACATCTATCGGTTGTCGTATCCGTGGTAAAAAGGATGGAAAAGAACAAACATATTATGTTTACAACAACTGCTCTCACAAAGCTGCTTACGATGAAACTGGTGCTCAGGGTGTAAGTTACACTACGGGGGTTCCTGCCATGATCGGAGCAATGATGTTCCTGAAAGGGGAATGGAAAAAAGCAGGTGTTTATAACGTAGAAGAGTTCAATCCGGATCCGTTTATGGATGAATTAAACAAACAAGGATTACCTTGGCACGAAATTCACAACGGTGATTTAGAACTATAAAATATAGAGAAAAGGTGAAGTGTGGTATGAAGGTAATCTATTCACTCTTCACCTTTTTTTTCTCAAAAAAATAATTCATTAGCTAAAGTACGATCAGAATATGGAAAAAACTCCAGCACAATTAGAAAAGCTAAAAGCCCTTCAATCGGCAATGGACAAGATTGAAAAGAGCTATGGTAAAGGTTCGATCATGAAGATGGGTAGTCAGGAAGTAGAAGATGTGGCTGTGATCCCTTCCGGATCAATCGGTCTCGATATCGCTTTAGGGGTAGGTGGTTATCCGAAAGGCCGTATCGTTGAGATCTACGGACCTGAATCTTCAGGTAAAACAACTCTTGCTATTCATGCAATTGCAGAAGCTCAAAAAATGGGAGGCATAGCTGCCTTCATTGATGCAGAGCACGCTTTTGACCGTTTCTATGCAGAGAAACTGGGTGTTGACATCGAGAATCTTTTGATTGCTCAACCAGACAGTGGGGAGCAGGCTTTAGAAATTGCAGAACAATTGATTCGCTCATCGGCTATCGACATTATTGTCATTGACTCCGTTGCCGCATTGACTCCAAAGGCTGAGATTGACGGTGAGATGGGTGAAAACAAAGTAGGTTTACAAGCTCGTCTGATGTCACAAGCGCTTCGTAAATTGACATCTATTATCAATAAAACGAATACAACCTGTATCTTCATCAACCAGTTGCGTGAGAAGATTGGTGTAATGTTCGGTAACCCTGAAACAACAACCGGGGGTAATGCACTTAAATTTTATGCTTCCGTACGTCTGGATATCCGTAAAGCGTCTGCTATTAAAGACAGCGATGAACAAACCGGTAACCAGGTACGTGTAAAAGTGATCAAAAACAAAGTAGCTCCTCCATTCCGTAAAGCTGAATTTGACATCATGTTCGGTGAAGGAATTTCTCATACAGGAGAAATCGTGGATTTGGGTGTAGAAAGAGAAATCATCAAGAAAAGTGGTTCTTGGTTTAGCTACGGTGACACAAAACTTGGGCAGGGACGTGAGTCTGCAAAAGCTACATTGAGAGACAATCCAGAATTAATGGAAGAGTTGACTCACAAAATCATGGAAAGCAACAAAGGGTAAGGCTTCGAACTGTATCTAATATTACGTTGTTTAGTATAGAAAATGATCATTGAAAACTGAAAACGATAATTAACATGAAAAAAACAATCTTACTTACCATCTTTATGATGGTATTTGGAGTAGTTTTTGCTCAAAAAAGTGCAGGAATTGCTTTTGATAAAATGATACACGATTTCGGAACATTCTCCGAAACCGACAAAACAGTTACAACAACCTTTACCTTCAAAAATACGGGTAAAACTCCATTAGTAATCAACCGTGTGGTTGCCTCTTGCGGATGTACACTTCCGGAATGGACGAAAGAACCTATTGCTCCGGGTAAAAGTGGTTTTGTAAAAGCTACCTACAATGCTGTCGGAAGACCAGGGGCTTTTAGTAAAACAATCACTGTATTTACAAACACAGCAGAGCGAAACATCTCTTTAAATATTAAAGGGGTCGTTGAGCCGGCAAAAGAATAAAAAAAGGCGGATCATTAGATCCGCCTTTTTTGTTTAAAATAAAATCCATTCATCTCACAGCTACCCTCCTCAAAGACTCTTTTTTGAATTATTCCATTAACTTTGTGATTTCAGCAAAAGCAACACTATTTAAATGAATCTGTTATGCTCAAGATCTATAAAGCCTCTGCCGGATCGGGGAAGACCTATAATCTGACACTCGAATTTCTGCGACTACTTTTCAAACAAAGAGAAAACTACAAACATACTCTTGCTGTGACCTTTACCAATAAGGCTACGGAAGAGATGAAATCGCGTATCATTACAGATCTTTACAAACTGGCATCGGGGCAACCCTCAGGTTATCTCGAGCTACTTAGCCAGGAATTTGATTTGAGTGAAAAGTTTGTACGGATCAGAGCCCGTGAAATTCTAACTCAGATTCTCCACGATTACTCCTCGTTTAATATTAGCACCATTGATAAATTTTTTCAGCAAACCATGCGTTCGTTTACACGTGAAATCGGATTGCAGGGGGGATATAATGTAGAGCTCGATCAGAATCGCGTACTTTCCGAGTCTATTGACAAAATGCTTTTATCGCTTTCAAAAAAAGAGAACAAAGAGTTGCTTCAATGGCTGTTAGAATATTCGGAAAGCATGGTGGAAGAAGGCGATAGCTGGGACTTTACAAAAAAGATCAAAGAGCTTGCTGCTGAAATCCTAAAGGAAGAGTACATCCGGAAGCGTGAAGGGAAAGATGAAAGCCTTCTGTCGAAAGATGCGATCAAAAGCTATATTGAAAAGATGCGCAAGATCCGGCGCAATTTTGAAGACCACATCAAAGGTGCCGGACAAAAAGGATTACAATTGATGGAGCAATATGGTGTTACCTCCGATGATTTCCCGAAATATGGCGTATACGATCAGTTTATCAAATGGAAAAATGGAAATCCAGATCCTTACTCTAAGGCCCTTGTTGCCATTGAAAACCCCGACAAATGGACTAAAAGTAAACCTAAAGCTGACGTTATGGAACGCGTCAGTGCCTTTAGAGATTCAGGAGGCGGGCAACTGCTTGCTGAAACGATGGCCTACACCCAGGAAAATAAAGCCGACTATATAACGGCTTGCCTGATTCAGAAAAATATTTTCACACAAGGGATCTTGAGCGATATTGCCGAGAAAATTCAGGAGTACAAGAAAGAAAACAATATTATGTTGATTTCCGACACAACCCAGCTTCTGAACCGCATTATCGATGGTAGCGATACCCCTTTTATCTACGAAAAAATAGGTACACGTATCAACAACTATATGATTGATGAATTTCAGGACACTTCGGGTATGCAGTGGCGCAACTTCTCTCCTCTCCTCCACGAAAGTCAGTCCTCGGATTATTTCAACATGATCGTTGGTGACGTAAAACAGAGTATCTACCGCTGGCGTAGCTCTGACTGGTCGCTACTCGATTCCAAACTTTACGAAGAATTTGACGAGTCGCAACGTCGCGACGAAGTCTTGAAAGTGAATTACCGCAGTCGTCCGAATATTATTCACTTCAATAATGCTTTTTTCGTTCTGGCTTCACGTCGGTTACAACAAATATTCGATGATGAGGTAGCCCAATCAACCTGCAACACCAATGAACCCGAATTTCAGAACCGGATTATGAATGCTTACGTCGACATCTATCAGCAGATTTCAGAACGCAAACAATCCGAAAATGGACGAGTTCATATCGAATTTATTGAAGAGGACGAAGAAAATAAATGGAAAGATATTGCCGTTCGCAGAACCATTGAAGAGATCAAGAATCTTCAGGAACGGGGATATGAATTGAGAGATATTGCAGTCCTGGTTCGTGCCAACAGCGAGGCCGTATCCATCGCGAATGCTTTACTTGAGGAAAAACTGAGTCAGACGGATGACCGGTTTAAATTTGATATTATTTCGAACGAGGCCTTGCTCATAGCAAACTCTTCAGCAATCAAACTTATCCTGAGTATCATGCGATACTTCTGTAATCCTCTCGAAACACTCAATCGGTCACTGGTTGCAACAGAATATTCGATTATTCACTCCGGCAGAGGAGCTTCGGAAGCTATTACAGAATACTTCTCTCGGATGATTACCGATGAAAATCAGGACAAACTGTTCTCCGATGAGCTGGACAGCCTGCTGAAAGAGATTGGCCGTAAACCTCTTTACGAAATGACGGAACAGATCATTGCCTCTTTTCTGCCCAAAGAAAATGGAAATGAAAAGATATTTATTCAGGCATTCCTGGATATTATCCTCGATTTCACACATAAGCAGACATCTGATCTGGCTGCATTTCTCGAATGGTGGGATGAGTTCGGTTACAAAAAAACCGTATCGACACCATCGAGTCAGAATGCAATCCAGATTATTACCGTTCACAAATCAAAAGGACTTGCTTTTCCGGTCGTAATTATGCCTTTCTGCCACTGGGATCTTGCCCCTCGCAGACCAATTCTTTGGTGTACACCATCGAAAGAACCGTTCAGCGATATTCCGGTAGTGCCGATCATGTACAAAAAAGATCTTGCAAATACCATTTTTGCCGAAGACTACTTACGCGAACGGATGCAGACGCTTATTGATAATCTAAACGTGGCTTATGTGGCTTTCACTCGTCCCGAAGAAGAGATGATTCTTTTTGCCCCGAAAGGTAAAGAGTCCAAAAACGCTGACGCTCTGTCGCAGATGGGTAAACTCATGCTGGATATTCTGAGCAATGCTTCTGCTTTGTCTGACGATCAGGGACGGGCTTATATCAATTTTCAAAATTATTTTGACAGTGAACTTTCGACACTGACCTTAGGAGAAGAGTCGACCATAAACCATACAGCGGAGACAAAAGATGAAGATGTTTCCTCCTCTTCGTTTATCAGTTACGATCCCTACTTTAACAACCGGATCAAACTACGCTTCTATGCTGACGAGTTTTTCAATGAAGGCGACGAACGACGCTCTGGTAAAATCAAACACGATATTCTGAGCCGTGTATTTACTCCTGATGACCTCGAAAAATCTGTGCGTCACGCTGTCCTGAGCGGAACTGCTTCTAAAGAAGAGGGGGAAGAATACCGCGACGAATTGAAGCGTATCATCCTCAATCCTAAAGTACACGACTGGTTTTCGGGCAAGCATGAAGTGATGAACGAAATCGCACTGCTTCTGCCAGGAGGAGAAATGCTTCGCCCCGACCGTATTTTGAGAAACGATGACGAAATTATCGTCATTGATTACAAATTCGGAAAAGAGCAAAAGAAGTATATCAAACAAGTGAAAGCATACGTAAAACATATTGCGGACATGGGCTATCCCAACGTCAAAGGATACCTTTGGTACGTGATGAGTGACAAAATTGAAGAAGTAACAATATAATCACTCATTTTGACAGAAATTAAGAGTGCCTATTGAATTATTCTTTATCTTTGCGATCGCATTTTTTAAACAATGAAAATGAGAGTAGTAACAACAATTGCCGATCTTCGTCACGAAATCTCTGCTGCTAAAGAGGCAGGTAAGAAAATCGGTTTTGTTCCCACTATGGGAGCATTGCACAACGGACACATTCAGTTGGTCAAACGTTGTGTTGCAGAAAATGAATTTAGTGTAGTGAGCATCTTTGTAAACCCCACACAATTCAATGACAAAAATGATCTAATTAAATATCCACGTACGCTGGAAGCTGATTGCTCACTTCTCGAGGCGACAGGTTGTAATCTGATTTTTGCTCCTTCAGTTGAAGAAGTATATCCGGAAGAAGATAACCGTCTGTTCGATTTCGGTCAGCTCGACAAAGTGATGGAAGGTGCTTTCCGTCCGGGTCACTTCAACGGAGTAGCTCAGGTCGTGAGTCGTCTTTTTGACGCAGTCACTCCCCACAACGCTTATTTCGGCGAGAAAGACTTCCAACAACTGGCAATCATCCGCGAGATGGTTAAGATGTTGAACTATCAGATCGAAATTCATCCTTGTCCAATTGTTCGCGAAGAAAGCGGACTGGCAATGAGCAGTCGTAATGCCCGACTTTCTGCAGATCAGCTTGCTGCTGCCCCTGCTATATATCAGACATTACTACAAAGCAAAGAGTGGAAACAGACAATGTCCGTAGATGAAGTAAAATCAAAAACAGAAGAAACATTGAACGCAGGAGCTCACTTCCGTGTAGAATATTTCGACATTGTGGACGGCTTAACGCTTCAATCTCTCAATGACTGGTCTGAGTCAGACTACGCCGTAGGTTGTATTGCTGTTTTTTGTGGTGAAGTCCGGTTAATTGACAATATTGTCTATTAATTACCGGCCTCTGCATTTCTGTTTTAAAAAGACACCTCTGTTTGGAGATGTCCGTGTTGATTAACCGAACCAACATCTCCGCAAGAGATGAATTCGTATTTTGAAAGATTAATAGAATGAAGATAGAAGTATTAAAATCAAAAATTCATCGTGCCGTTGTGACTGATGCAAACCTGAATTATATCGGAAGCATCACCATTGACGAAGCACTGATGGAAGCAGCGGGAATTATTGAGAACGAACGCGTGTTCATTGTGAACAACAACAATGGGGAAAGACTGGATACCTACGTAATTCGTGGAGAAAGAAATTCAGGAATGGTTTGTTTAAATGGGGCTGCAGCCCGTAGAGTTCAGGCTGGCGACGTTGTTATTATCATGTCATACGCTCAACTTGATTTTGAGGAAGCTAAAACGTTTAAGCCGAAAGTGATCTTTCCGGACGAAAACAACCAACTGGTATAAAACCAACTTACAAATAATCCATCTGACACATGTCCGGTGGATCTTACAAGACGCAAAGTATTGAGAGTTTCCTACTGTCTGCTTTGCGCCTTGTTTTTTTAATACACCCCCCACCTCTATGTACTCAAATAAAGAGATATTCAAGATTTCCTATCCTATATTTTTGGGACTTATTGCCCAAAACATCGTAAATGTTACCGACACTGCTTTTCTCGGTCGCGTCGGAGAAATCGAACTCGGAGCCTCCGCGCTGGCTGGAGTTTGCTACATTGCCCTGTTTATGATTGCTTTTGGGTTTAGCCAGGGTTCACAGATCCTCATCGGGCGCAGAAACGGCGAAAAGCGCTTTGAAGCCATTGGTGAGGTATTCTTTCACGGTGCGATCTTTCTCATGTTACTGGCTGTGCTGGTCTTTGGGTTCGTTCAGGCATACGGACGCGAAGCTATGTTTACATTTATGAGCTCCGAAACAATAGCCGATGCCTCAGCTCGCTTCCTCAACTTCCGTATCTGGGGAATATTTTTTGTATTTCCGAGCGTTATGTTCCGAGCTTTTTTTGTCGGTATTCAGCGAACTAAAGTACTCTCTTTGAATGCCATTATCATGGCTATCGTAAATATTATCCTTGACTACGGACTGATTTTCGGAAATCTGGGACTACCAAAAATGGGACTCGAAGGAGCTGCACTGGCTTCGGTCATTGCCGAGGGAGTCTCCCTGCTTTTCTTTGTGATTTATCTTATTGCTGCAGTAGACTGGAAAAAATACGGTTTTCGCTGGGAACTTAAATACGACATTAAAGTCATCCGATCCATGCTGGATGTTTCCGTATTTACCATGTTACAGTCCTTCGTATCACTATCCACCTGGTTCCTGTTTTTTGCGTTTGTCGAAAAACTGGGCGAACGCCCTCTTGCTGTTTCAAACATCGTCCGCAGCCTTTATATGATCCTGCTTATGCCAATTCAGGCGCTAAGTGCCACATCCAATACGATGATCAGTAATGCAATCGGAGCCGGAGATACAGACAAAGTTCTTAAAATCCTACTGAAGATCATCCGTATGGCGTACGCGATACTTATCCCGATCTCATTGATGATCGTATTGTTTCCGAAAACATTCTTATCCATCTACACAACAGACATTACACTGATCAACGATTCGATAGAGCCAACGTGGGTTCTGATAGCCGGATTATTATTTGCTGCAGCCGGCAGCATCATGTTTAATGCCATTTCAGGAACGGGCAACACACGATCATCCCTCTTCTTCGAAGTCATTTCGCTGATAGTGTACACCGGATACATGTGGTATATCATCTACGAGCTGCGCTCCTCCGTGGCTGTATGCTGGACCACCGAACTGGTCTACTGGCTTGTACTCATGGTCACCTGTTACCCCTATCTTCTTAGTGGTAAATGGAAAGACCGAAAGATTTAATCAGTTCAAAGCATAGTTTCTAAGCGTGAAAGGTTCAAACTTTCACGCTTTTTTTTATCTTTGCGGTTCAAGAAAAAGAATTTGTAAATACAAGTATATTACTATGTTTGAAAATTTAAGTGACAGACTCGAGAGGTCGTTTAAAATACTAAAAGGTGAAGGACAAATCACTGAGATTAACGTTGCCGAAACGTTAAAAGACGTACGTCGTGCGCTTTTGGATGCCGACGTTAACTACAAAGTCGCAAAAACATTCACAGACACGGTTAAACAAAAGGCATTAGGACAAAACGTTCTGACAGCAGTTAAACCAAGTCAGTTGATGGTTAAAATCGTTCACGACGAGTTAGTGGCTTTGATGGGTGGTCAGACTGTAGATATCAACCTAACCGGAAAACCATCTATCATTTTGATGTCAGGTCTTCAGGGATCAGGTAAAACTACATTCTCGGGAAAACTGGCTCAGCTTTTAAAAACAAAACGTGGTAAAAAACCATTGTTGGTTGCTTGTGACGTCTATCGTCCGGCTGCGGTTGACCAGTTGAAAGTTTTAGGCGAGCAAATCGGAGTAGCGGTTTACGCTGAACCAGGCAACACAAATGCGGTTGCTATTGCTCAGGCTGGGGTTCAACACGCAAAAGCAAACAACTACGATCTTGTGATTGTCGATACTGCCGGCCGTCTCGCTATTGACGAGCAGATGATGACTGAGATTGCTGCAATTAAACAAGCACTGAACCCGGAGGAGACGCTATTCGTTGTTGACTCTATGACTGGTCAGGATGCTGTTAATACAGCCAAAGAATTCAACGAACGTCTGGATTTCGACGGAGTTGTTCTGACAAAACTTGATGGAGATACTCGTGGTGGTGCGGCACTATCTATCCGTACTGTCGTTTCTAAACCAATCAAGTTTGTAGGTACAGGCGAAAAGATGGAAGCGCTTGACGTATTCCACCCTTCACGTATGGCCGACCGTATTCTGGGTATGGGTGACATCGTATCGTTGGTAGAGCGTGCTCAGGAACAATACGACGAAGAAGAAGCTCGCCGCCTGCAAAAGAAAATCGCGAAAAATCAATTCGACTTCAACGATTTCCTTAGCCAGATCAATCAGATCAAGAAAATGGGTAACCTGAAAGAACTTGCTTCGATGATCCCTGGTGTAGGTAAAGCTATCAAAGATTTAGATATTGACGACAATGCGTTCAAAAGCGTTGAAGCAATCATCTACTCTATGACGCCGCACGAGAGAAGCAATCCGCAAATTATCAATGGCACACGCCGCCAGCGTATTGCAAAAGGTAGTGGTACAACTATCCAGGAGGTAAACAGACTATTGAAACAGTTTGAAGATACACGTAAGATGATGCGCATGATGACAAACATGAAAGGTGCTGGAAATCTTATGAAGAAACTTAAATAAGATAAATTACAAAAGAGTCACAAATAATTCCTTTATTTGTGACTCTTTTTGTTTGGGAAAATGTCCTGACTATTCTCTTGACCAAAACTCTTAAAACAGCGAGTATATGAAATTAATAGACGGAAAGGCAATTGCAGATCAGATCAAACTTGAAATTGCCGAAGAAGTAAAACAAATCACCGGTAACGGAGGCAAAAGACCTCACCTGGCTGCTATACTTGTCGGGAACGACGGTGGTAGCGAAACGTATGTCGCTCACAAAGTCAAAGCTTGCGAGCAGGTTGGTTTTAAATCTACACTCATCCGCATGGACAGCTCGGCTACCGAAGATGAATTACTTCAGAAAGTAGCTGAATTAAATGCCGACACCGATATTGACGGATTTATTGTGCAACTGCCCCTACCCCGACATATTAATGAGCAGAATATTATCGAAGCGATCGATTACCGCAAAGATGTAGACGGATTCCATCCGATAAACGTTGGCCGCATGTCTATTGGTCTCCCTTGCTTTGTTTCTGCAACTCCTGCCGGTATTATTGAACTTCTGAAAAGATACGAGATCGAAACAGCCGGCAAACATTGTGTTGTACTTGGCCGTAGTAATATTGTTGGAAAACCTGTTGCAGGTCTTATGACGCAAAAAGGATATCCGGGCAACGCTACTGTGACCATCTGCCACAGCTACTCGAAAGACCTTGTTGAACAGTGTCAGTCGGCGGATATCATTATTGCCGCGTTAGGCTCTCCGGAGTTCCTTAAGGCTGAAATGGTAAAAGAGGGAGCCGTAGTTATCGATGTGGGTACGACACGAGTACCTTCTACCGAAACAAAATCCGGATTCAAACTTACGGGCGATGTGAAGTTTGACGAAGTGGCTCCAAAATGCGCTTACATCACCCCTGTTCCTGGTGGTGTTGGTCCGATGACAATCGTTTCACTGATGCGAAATACACTTTTGGCTGGTAAAAAAGCCATATACAAATAATACTTGCAAAAGCAACCGAAATCAGCATCAAGTTGATCCCGGTTGCTTTTTTTGCATTCAAGAGAAGCAAATCGCTCAATACGAACGAAGCTAAAAATACACCTCAACTCATTTAATTCTAACTACTTAAACAAAGCTATCGAAAATAATCAAAAAAAAGAGCTCAGAAATGCTTGCACAATTAAAAATATCGCCCTATATTTGCATCGCAATTAAGCAAAAACGGTGATTGTAGCTCAGTTGGTTAGAGCGTCGGATTGTGGTTCCGAAGGTCGTGGGTTCGAAACCCATCATTCACCCCATTAAAGAGCGATTCAGAAATGAGTCGCTCTTTTTTTACGTCCGTCTGCGGCATCAGGAGATACGTATGATCCTGAATTTTCATTTAAATGAACGCGCCAGTTCATACGTTTGAAAATATATTTTCATTTAAATGAACGTTCACGTTGATACGTATAAACGTCCACGTTCATAAGAATGAACTTTTGCAAGCAAAGTCAAACGAAATCTTTTCGGAATGACACAAATTCATCTGCACACATAAAGTTTCTGTTTTTATTCGTCACCAATCGTCACACAGGCTCTCCAACAAGGATAGAACACTCATAAACAGATCTTTAAATACACATATACTGGTGACGAATGGTGTGACAAATGGTGACGAATGATTTGTGTTTTTGCATTTATCATTCAGCACATACTCACGTGATGCTGTTATTAATAAGCCTTATTTCCTACCATTATGTCAAATCCCTAACCGCTGAAAATGCGATAGATTTAACCGGAATAATTTTTCGCATGTATATACGGTGCATGATATATTCATGTATATCTTTGACAATAAACACATTACCATTTAAATCAGTTAATAAATGCGCTCTTTTGTCGGCTAAACTGTACTTTTACGAAACGAAATATCACTCTTAAGAAAAATACGGTAGCATGTACGCTCAGATACATACTACCGCATTTTTGAAAACGGTATAGAGTAATTCTATTTACACTATGATCTACTTGCGTTTTCATCATTATGTACTTACAGAAGCCCTCTATTAGGATAAAAAAAGGATATTTTATTCGAAAACTGACTTTTCTTTCTTGTCAATTTTATATATCAAAAAGAAACCCAAAAGCCTCAATCCGTCCATTTTTGTCAAAATAAGAGCGCAACTGGCAAACTGGCTGATCGACCAGGATGTTATGGCTGTTATAAGCAACCCTCCCGACGTCATATAACCAATCGAAATAAATGCAATCAATATTCTATCATATATAATCGTTAAAGCGACTTCATTGAATCAACCGGATTCTCCCGAGAGGCTTTCCATGCCTGAGAGGTTACAGTCAAGAGCGTTATTAGTAAAACTAAAGCTGTAC
>JBOFXU010000141.1:0-2534 GCA_051654305.1 Bacteroidales bacterium
GTTATAACCAAGATCGAAAGATATTTAGGTGGTTATAGTGTTGGGGTTCCACCTCTTTCCATTCCGAACAGAGAAGTTAAGCCCAACAACGCCGATGGTACTGCGTATAGTGGGAGAGTAGGTTGCCGCCGTCTTTAGAAAGCCCTTCAGCTAAATAGCTGAGGGGCTTTTGTCGTTTATAGCTTCTTCTGTCTCTTATCTATTCAGGATTATCTGTGGCGGTTTTACATAATGATATCATATTTTGTATTGTAATGTCTTTATGCTATTCTAAATTTATCATCTTCAGGAACCAATATTTCAGGCGTTTAGCACAGGTTTTTCTGTTCTTCCAGGTCTCCGGAAATTCATACGTTTAAACGCGGACGTTCGAACGTATGAAAGTAAATGTTCAAACGTTTAAAAATATATTTTCGAACGTTTGAACGATCAGGTAGATACTTATGATCATTTGAGATCAAACGTATATTCTGATTCATTAGTTTAAATAATCGTGCAGGAAGATAGGTTTGATGTGCTGAGGTTGTAATGTGTTGATAATTAATGATGTGGTGATTGATCTATATTCGGGTGTATGCTCTTGAAATTTATCTGGAGAGTTTTAGCTCGTTCTGAGCGATTAGAGATTTAGCAAAATGATAGTAGAAAATACTTTTTGCTTACAGAGATAGAAAAAGGGAATACGGTAAAAATACCGTATTCCCTTTTTTACTTTATCGTACTGTTTAGTTTCCTAAAACGTATTTACCCCAGTCTGTTTCTATGTATTTCGGATTTAAATCGGAGTAGTTTACAGAGGGTATATAACTACTCAACCCACAATAATTGGTATCGTTAATTATGAATGAGTCAAACATAATGGGAGTAAAGTTTTTATACACCACTGCTTGTTTCATTAAATTACTAAACTCAGTGTATCTGTCCGGAGCAATCTCACGGATAATCTGTCCCAGATCAAACATGGTGTGCCGGCTATTGCGGTCGAAACACTGCATGCTCTGTAGCGGAAGATTAGCCAGTTGAGTTTTTCTGGTCGCATATACACCTTTTACCATGTCACCCAGCTGAGTGAGGTATTTTGTGTCTATTGCTGAAATCGTAGCAGATTTGTCTACTCCTGTTTTGGCATTATAATACTCAAAGAAGGTAGACGTAATATCTTTGATTGCTGGAGTTTTTTCGAAGAAAAGCGGAGCAACTTTGTCATATGGAAATCCATCAGCAAGAATTTCAGCGGGTGATGCAATAATATATTTGGCTTTTTCTTTAAGTTCATATAATACCTCAACTTGCCCCATGTAGCATGCATCAAATATAAGAAAGTCCAGCTCTTTGTCTTTTAATGATGCTTTAATATCTTTTAGTTCCATCCAGCTGACACCATCTTGCCCAAATGCTTTGGATTTGTCACTTTTTACAAGTGGGTAATTTTGTTTGAGTGTCGAACTGTTATATTTGGCTTGCCAGGATGGAAGCCAACCCGATCCATGTGACCAAAGAACTAATCCGTATGAAGGTGCAGGATAAGCACTTTTCATAGTAGCCATTACGTCTTTTATCGCTTCTGGTGTTGCTGTTTTGTATCCCGAAGGGTATTCTTTGATAACTTTTTTACCCGACCGGTCAAGTTGGAATAAAGTAGCTCCCGGCTGAGAATCATCCAGGAAGCATAGAAGAGTACCTTTGAAATCATTGTTCTTAGCTGCATTTTCGAGCTCCAGCAAGTCCATATTAGCATTCGAGCTGAGAGAATTATTCCCTAAGAGATAGACTAATACAGATCGATTATTATCTATTTGAGGAATGTCATCTTCCTTGACGGTACATGAAACAAGCGTAAACATCGACAATAGAATGTACCA
Organism: Bacteroidales bacterium; assembly: GCA_051654305.1. GTDB lineage: Bacteria > Bacteroidota > Bacteroidia > Bacteroidales > UBA7332 > UBA7332. The sequence continues at coordinate 1,863 of JBOFXU010000141.1, forward strand.
GGTGTACATTCTTCGCTTGATTGATTTAGTTTTCATAATTTACGGGTTAAGTAAAGAAAAAGAAATAAAGGTTTTTGAATTAATGAGTCTGATTTGTTACTTTGGTTCGAGAATCGGCTGTATAAAAAACGGCAAGTCTTTAATGAATGATATTTATTTGCTGTTATTCTATTTGTAACCATTGAAGGATACAATTTCGCTCATCTGTTTTCGTTTTTTTGACCGAAGCTCCTGAGTTGAGTATCCGAGTACAATGTCTAATACAACCGTACGAGAGGAGGGTATATTTAGTATTTTCTTTATTTTTTTCTCATCGAACCATCCAATCATACAGCTTCCGATCCCTTCATCTGCAGCAGCCAGACAGATATGCTCTGCTACAATTCCGATATCGATATGAGGAAAATGTTTTTTCTTGAAGAAAGAACCGATGGATGAACTAAAGTTTGCGGGTTCTTCAACAATGAGTAAATGAATCGGTGCTTGTTTCGTAAAGTGATTAATGCTTAAAAGTCGGTTTGATGTGGCATCAGCAATCTGGTGTCGTAAAGATTCGTCGTCAACAACAATAAACTTCCATGGTTGAGCATTGCAAGCTGAAGGAGCTAATCGGGCTATTTCCAGAATCCGGTATAGTTTTTCCTTTTCTATGGGTTTTAGCGGATCAAATGC
>JBOFXU010000142.1:0-4338 GCA_051654305.1 Bacteroidales bacterium
TTCTGAAACTCCTTTTTCTGAATTGGTGCGGATGAAGGGACTCGAACCCCCACGCCTCTCGGCACTAGATCCTAAGTCTAGCGCGGCTACCAATTACGCCACATCCGCATGACGATTACGGTTACAAAAGTAGTGCTTTATTTTAAACTGACAAATATTTAGCTGATTATTTTCACATAAAAAAAACACTACATTAAGGAATGAATAGCTTAATATATGAAATTCAAAGATTTAATCCTAACTATTTCAAGTCAAAAAAAGAACAATCCATTCAACTAAAATATTAGAATTGAAAAAGAATTAAAGCCATTTTAAACAAGTAGTAAGTATCACATCACGAATAAATATGTTAAAATAATAGTTTGTTAAGAGTTCAAAATGTATATTTGCACAGAAATTAAACAATTAACACCCCAAAGTCTCTGCATTAGAGGTAAAACACTAATAATCAAGACACAAACAACAGAAAACAAATGAACGGATCATTTAAATATACATTTTTCTCTATTGCCATATTATTAGGCCTCCTACTCTTTCAGATTTCGTGCAACAGCAAGCAACCACAAAAGAAAACAGTAGCTGTTACCATTCTTCCTCAGAAATATTTTGCAGAGAAGATGGTGGGAGACAAGTTTGACATCTTCTGTGTTGTCCCTTCCGGGAGCAGCCCTGAATCGTACGACCCATCTGCTGCTCTTGTTCTCCAATTAGGCAAAAGTGATGCATACCTTAAAGTGGGTTCTTTAGGATTTGAACTTGCCTGGATGGACAAAATCCAGCACAACAATCCTGAAATGAAAATTTTCGATCTCTCTAATGATATCGATGCTTTGACAGGAACTCATATTTGCGTACACGAAGGTGACGAGAATCATTCCCACGAAGTGAACTCTGTTGACCCTCACTACTGGAGCTCTCCGAAAGAAGTCAGAGTCATGCTTACTAACATGTGTAATGCATTTGTTGAACTCGACCCTGAGAATGAATCTTTTTACAAAAAGAATCTGGATGCGCTTCTACAGGAAGTAAAGGATGTGGATCAGCAGATCAAACAAATTATGAGCCGTACAAGCAAGAAGGCATTCCTGATCTATCACCCATCTCTGACTTACTTCGCCAGAGATTATGGATTAAAACAGCTGCCTATCGAAGAGGAGGGGAAAGAGCCAACACCGGCTCACCTGAAGAATGTGATTGATTCAGCACGATCTAATAACATCAACGTTATATTTGTTCAAAGAGAATTTGATACGAATAACGCTTTGGTTATTGCTAACGAGACAAAATCACTTATCGTTGAAATTGATCCGTTAAACTATAACTGGAAACAAGAGATGATTCGTATCGCAAATGCGTTAGCTAATGAGTAAAATTCTTGAAATAGAAAATTTGCATGCAGGATATTCCCACAAGGAAGTCCTGCGTAACATAAATTTAACCGTAAAAAAAGGGGATTTCTTAGGAATCATCGGACCCAACGGGGGAGGTAAATCGACTCTACTCAAAGTAATTCTTGGGCTTATCAAGCCCTCCAAGGGTAAAGTTTCATTCTTCCTCAACGGGGCCCGGCAGGAACAGGTATCCATTGGGTATCTTCCTCAGATTTCAAACATCGACAAGGAATTCCCGATCTCTGTTCGTGAGCTGGTGCTATCTGGCTTACCTCCAAAAAACACATTATTTTCAACCTACTCCATTGATCAGTTAAAAGAAGCGGATCATATTATCGAGAAAATCGGACTAAGCGACCATGCCAAACACCCGATCAGCAGACTTTCTGGCGGACAGTTTCAACGAGTTCTGCTTGGTCGTGCGATCATTTCCAATCCGGATATACTTATCCTCGACGAACCCAACTCCTATCTGGATCGGGAGTTTGAAATTAAACTCTACGACATACTGAAAGAAATAAACGAAACAACAACAATTCTGCTAGTATCACACAATATATCAGCCGTACGTTCTATATCTAAAAGTATAGCTTGCGTCAACGGCAATCTGCACTATCATCCGAACAATACCGTTTCTGCCGATTGCCTCTACGATAGCTTCCTCGTTTAGTTTCATTAAAATATTCCGAAAAAAGAACGTAATACTTGGACTAATCAGTCGAAATAATTAGGTTTGCATTCAGGAAAAATATAATGAAAACACATATTTCCAACTGATTTTCCTTTTTACTGAAACTAACATCAATTTCATATGGCAGTTAAATGTATCGGTATTCTGACTTCTGGTGGTGACGCACCGGGGATGAACGCTGCAATCAGAGCAGTAACTCGTAGTGCAATCTATAACGGCATTCAGGTAAAAGCAATTTATCGTGGTTACAGAGGTCTTATTACCGGGGAAATTGTCCCTTTCAAAACACAAAACGTAAGTAACATTATCCAGCAGGGAGGTACTATCCTGAAAACAGCACGTTGTAAAGAGTTCACTACTGTAGAGGGTCGTGAAGTTGCTTTCAACACGATGGCTGCCGAAGGGATCGATGCCCTTGTAGTGATTGGTGGAGATGGCTCTCTTACCGGTGCTCGCATCTTTGCTGAAGAATATAACATTCCTATCGTCGGTCTTCCAGGAACCATAGACAACGACCTTTTTGGTACAGATACAACAATCGGATATGACACAGCGCTCAACACGATTATGGAGGCTGTCGATAAAATTCGCGATACAGCATCTTCCCACGACCGCTTATTCTTTATTGAGGTAATGGGACGTGAATGTGGCTTTCTTGCGCTTAACGGAGCAATAGCCTCAGGAGCTGAAGCTGCGATCATCCCCGAAATGCATACGAAGGAGGATCAGCTCGCTGAACTGATTCAGAACGGATTCCGTAAATCAAAAAACAGTAGTATTGTCCTTGTGGCTGAAAGCGAGCTTACCGGAGGTGCAATCGGTCTGGCTGAACGTGTAAAAAAAGAATACCCGCAATATGATGTGCGTGTATCTATCCTTGGACACCTTCAGCGTGGTGGATCTCCTACCGCGAACGATCGCATCCTCGCAAGCCGAATGGGGGCTGCCGCTATTGATGCTCTTCTCGAAGGACAACGAAATGTAATGATTGGTATCCAAAACGATCAGATCGTCTATGTCCCATTCTCCAGAGCCATCAAAAACGAAAAACCAATCAACAGAGAACTGCTGAATACACTTCGTATTTTGTCAATCTAAGCACATAAAAGTAAAAGAGCTATTCGTTTTGATACGAGTAGCTCTTTTTTTTTGCTATCATCAGTATTATCTACATAAATATCACTATATTTCGACTGTTTTACAAATACATCAATTGATTGAGTAATTTAACATAAACCCATATGAAACGGCTCTCATTTCTTCTTCTGCTTGCGTTTCTAAGTATCTCCATAAACGCATCTGCACAATTTGGAAAAAAATTGGTTGGTAACAATAAGTACATCACAATCACTAAACCAATACCTGATTTTTCTCACCTTGTTGTCTGGCCTAAAGTGAATGTATATTATGCCACTAACCCCGATTCTGTAGGGTTTGCTCGCATTCATGGCGAAGAAAACATTGTTCATCTGATTGACCTGACCGAGAAAAAAGGAAAACTCGAAATCGCATTTATCAACAATATGTCGGTAGATTATGGATTTATAACCATCACCATTTATTCATCCTCTATTTCCGAAGCAAATGTGGAAGGAGCAGGTGTGCTTGACCTGAAAGGGAAAATATGTTCACCTGAGCTTAAACTAACCGTTGGAGGCAACGGACAAATCCTTACTTCTGACATCAATGTTCAACACATCAAAGCCAGTGTTCTCGGATCAGGAGGCGACATTAAGCTGAAAGGAAAAACAAACAATGGAACATTCCTTGTCACCGGCACCGGGGATATTCGTGCCCGAAACTTCATAGCGGATGAACTATCTACGCGCACCACTGGTACCGGGAATATTTTTTGTCATGTAAACAAACTACTACACACCCGTATTCTGGGAACAGGTAGCGTTTTCTATTATGGGAAACCCGATGTTAAGCAAATAATTCTCGGAAGTGGCGTGGTAGCCCCTATTCCTGAAGGTGACTAATTAAAATAATTTCGTTGATCCCGATACTCTAATCAATCTAATGATCAACACCTTACACTCTTGATATACGATACACAAAGGGTTGGTTGAATATTTTTTCAAAAAAAAGATTCAAATCGCTTGCAGTTCTCATAAAAAGCACTACTTTTGTAACCGTAATCGTCATGCGGATGTGGCGTAATTGGTAGCCGCGCTAGACTTAGGATCTAGTGCCGAGAGGCGTGGGGGTTCGAGTCCCTTCATCCGCACCAATTCAGAAAAAGGAGTTTCAGAA
>JBOFXU010000143.1:0-30128 GCA_051654305.1 Bacteroidales bacterium
TATTAACAAAATGTTCATAACTAAGTGTATGCATATAGGTTTATTTACTTTTGCTTAAAATCAACACGTACATATTCTTTGAGTTTGTAATAAATAATCCTTATTTTCTACCATTATGTCAAAATCCTAATCGCTCAGAATGCGATATATTTTATCTCAATTTCTATATTTTCGTATATAACGCTCAGGATATTTTTTATATATTGCTCATAATAAACATATTATTCTTCTGCACATTTTACAAACTGTACTTTTACGCTGCGAAATAGAGTTGTTTTTAAAAATACGGTATAATGTACGTACGAATACATAGTACAGTGTCTCATGTAAATGGTATATTGTACTTGCATGTACGGTATACAGTAGTTCTATTTACTCTCTAATGTACCTGCATTTTCATCCTTATGTACTTGCAAGAACCCTCTTTTGGCATAAAAAACGGATATTTTATCCGCAAACCGCCTCTCTTCTCATGTCGATTTTCTATATCAAAAAGAAACCCAATAGCTTCAATAGGTCCATTTGTGTCAGAATAAGGAGCGCGTGTTTTGGAATGATGACTGGCATTTCTCTGATCATAACATGTCACAATGAAATAGTCAAGAATGCCTTCGGGTAGAAAGCAGGATAAAAGGACAAAGTATGGATAGATAAGAGAAAGGCATGTAGCCAACATACGTTGGCTACATGCCTTTCTCTTATCTGCAACCTTCACGATAAACAGATTTATTATTATGCTATTTTCTTTAACTGACGAACGGGTATCCAAGCCGTAATAAAACCGATAACAGATACTACGAGTGTTACTGCGATAACGTCGATAAGTTCTACCTTAACTGGATATGCATCAACAATAAACATCCCGGAAGTTCCCAGTTTTATAATTCCGAAAGTTTGTTGTATCCAGCAAAGAAAGATCCCCACAAGAATACCTGAAATGGCTCCGGTAGCAGAAATAAGCCATCCTTCAACCAGAAATATCTGCATGATCAGGCTACGGTCTGCTCCAAGATTGCGTAGAGTTGTCATATCTTCCTTTTTTTCGAGGATTAGCATCGATAAGGAGCCTATGATATTAAATGCAGCAATCAGAAGAATGAAACTTAAAACGAGGAATGTTACCCATTTCTCGATTTGCATCATGCGATAAGAATCAGCCTGTTGTTCGTACTGACTAAGGACTCTATAGCGATCACCCAGTTTCTTTTGAGTTTCTTGAATAAACCGGTTAGCGTTCACTCCCTCTTTTAATTTAATCTCCAGAGATGTTACTTCTGTCGGGTATTCAAAAACTTTTCGCGCAAAGTCGATAGATGTAATAATCATCTGATCGTCGTATTGGGGCTGATTGATTGAGAACAGGCTGGCAATAAACAGATAATCCTCGTTGAAAGCTGTAGTAGGGTTGCTGAGATTGACCTTTGCTCCACGTTTAGGGGCATAGATGGTAATTGGTCTGACAAAGCCTGTATTTATACCCAGTTGCGATGCAAGCCCTACACCAACAGAAGCGTAACTGACGATTGAGTCTTTGAGTATAAATTCTCCGCTAAGTAGTATTGAGTCTATCTTTGTGAGTTCTCTGAAATTTTCTGAAACCCCTTTAATACGTCCCGTAACCTGCCGCTCATTGTATGAAAGCAGTGCATTATCTTCGATAGCTTCCGTGAGAATGGCAATATCGGGGTGGTTCCGTATGGGTAAGAACAGAGCATCTGTCGGATCAAAGGTTTTACCTTTTGTACTGGTTATTTTTACCTGGGGGTCGAATGAGCTGTAGAGTGAAGATACGAGATCCTGGAACCCGTTGAATACAGACATTGTAGAGATAAGAGCCATTGAGGTAATGGCTACTCCGCAAACACAAATGATGGATATGATATTAATCGCATTGTGTGATTTCTTCGAAAACAGGTATCGTAAGGCAAATCGGAATGCAAGCATATGATTATATTATAAAAAAAAGAGAATGAATTTCTCCGTAAAGATATTCATTCTCTTTGTAATTTATTTCAACAAGTTGTCGATGTTTTCGATGTAATCCAAAGAATCATCAAGGAAAAACATAAACTCAGGGATGATCCGGAGTTGGTGACGTACTTTTTGTCCGATTTCGTATCTGATATCCTTCGCATTTGCACGAATAGCTTCAAGTAACTCTTCTCCTCTTTCAGAAGGGAAGATGCTTAAATATGCTTTAGCTACTCCTAAGTCAGGAGAAATACGCACGATACTTACAGAGATTAAAGTCCCTTTCATCATTTTTGTTTGAGAAAGAAATACTTCACTTAGCTCTTTTTGAAGTAAGCGGGCGATTTTATTTTGTCTGGTTGTTTCCATAAAGTCAGTCTTTGTTATTTTTATTTCTTGTAGATCAAAGTCATACCGTCACGCAAAGGTAAAATAACTTTTTCAATGCGAGTGTCGGCAGCAATCATATCGTTAAATTTTAATACTCCCTGTGTCTGAGCATCCTTAGGAAGAGGATCTTCGATCACTTTTCCATCCCAAAGTGTATTATCGGCAAAAATAAAGCCTCCTTTTTTTACTTTGGGAAATGCGAGTTCGAAGAATTCACAATAAAGACGCTTATCAGCATCAATAAATACCAGGTCGAATTGCTCATCCTCAAACTGAGGAATAACATCTAAAGCGTTACCGATATGCTGCTTTACTTTATGTCCATGTTCAGACAACTCCAGATATTTTGATACAAACTCTTCCAGTTCGTCATCATTGTCAACAGTATGAACTTCGCCTTTTTCCATGCCTTCTGCAAAGCATAGTGCCGAGTATCCGGCAAATGTGCCAAGTTCTAATACTTGAGTAGGACGAATCATGCGTGTCAGCATTTTGATAATTCGCCCTTGTAAATGTCCCGAAATCATACGGGGACGAAGAAGATTAACGTGCACGTCCCGATTTAATCGATATAGCAGTTCACCTTCTTCGTCACTATGTTTAATAATATATTTCTCGAGTAATTCTGACATTACTTCTCTTCAGGTTTAAAATGAGGTAGGTTATAGTTATTACTTTGATCCATAATCTTACCTACAGTGTTCACTTCAAGGAATGTAGTTCCACCGCCTTCACCGAAAGATCCACCCACGTAAGCGATACGATCTTCAGGACTTACCATTTCGTTATCTAACATCATAGACAAGCCATTGAAGAAGTATTCACGAGCTGAACCTTTTGACTCAAGATACATTGGACGAACGCCGTATGAAAGAGCTAACTCGCGGATCAAATGTTCCTGATAGCAAATTGCAATAACAGGACGATTTGCACGGTAAGCTGCAATGTTACGAGCAGTACGGCCAGAGTGGCTGTCAGTGATAATCGCTTTTGTTTGCAATTTTGTAGTCGATTCTACAGCTTGTTTCGCCATGAATAGAGAAATATCACCATCAACGATTGGTACAGGAATATCATTTTCCGGCATTTTTGTTTTCTCAGCTTCAAGGGCAATACTTGCCATTGTTTTTACTGCATCAACAGGATATTTTCCGTAAGCAGTTTCACCACTAAGCATCAAAGCATCTGTGCGGTAGTAAATAGCATTCGCAATGTCAGTAACCTCGGCTCTTGTTGGGCGTGGGTTGTTGATCATTGAGTGAAGCATTTGCGTAGCAACGATTACAGGTTTCTTAGCTTGAACACATTTCTTGATTAACAAACGCTGGATACCCGGGATTTTTTCCTGTGGTACTTCGATACCAAGGTCACCACGAGCAACCATTACACCATATGCAACTTCAAGAATTTCGTCGATGTTGTCAACACCTTCCTGGTTCTCAATTTTTGCGATGATTTTGATAGGGCTTTTGTGTGCATCAAGGATGTGCTGAATATCAAGGATATCCTGGCGGTTACGCACGAAAGAGTGAGCGATAAAGTCTACACCCATTTCGATAGCATACTGAATATTAATTCTGTCCTTTTCTGTTAGAGAAGGAAGATTAATACGTACGCCTGGTACGTTTACGCTTTTACGGCTTCCAAGTTCACCATTGTTTTGAGCAATACACACTAAGTGGTCTTCGTGTTTCTCTGTTACAAGAAAATCAAGCTCACCATCATCGATAAGGATGTGAAGGTCAGTTGTAAGATCTTTAACGAAGTTTTTGTAGTTAAGTGCAATGCATTCTTTTGTAGTAAGGATGTCAGGGTTTCCTACAACCTTAATAATATCTCCAGTCTGGAAATTGATTTTAGCGTCGTTTTCGATCGCAGTTGTTCTAATTTCAGGTCCCTTAGTATCCATAAGAATAGCGATATTCCGGGATACAGCGCGCGTATTGTCAATGATTTTACGAAAACCTTCCTCTGACAAGTGAGCAGAGTTCATACGCACAACATTCATTCCACATTCGTAGAGTTCTCTAATAAAATCTTCTGTACTTCTCCAATCAGAGATAGTAGCAACAATTTTTGTTTGTTTTGTAGTCATACAATTTATCAAGAATTTCACACAAGCGACCGCTTGCGCTATCTAAAATATTTATCTAATCATTTAAAAGACTCAATCGCAAGACGATACGAATCCAGTCCAAAACCAAGGATAACACCTCTACAGGCAGCCGACAGATAAGAGTGGTGCCTATATGGTTCACGAGCATGAACATTTGAAATATGTACTTCTATAACCGGGGTATTTATTGCACGAATAGCATCAGCTATCGCAATAGATGTGTGAGTGTAAGCACCGGCATTCAGGATTATGCCATCATACTCAAACCCAACTTCATGGATCTTGTCTATAATTGCACCTTCGCAATTTGATTGATAAAAAGTTATTTCATCATCTGGATACATCTGATGAAGAGTGCGGATAAAGTCATCAAAGCTTGTCGCTCCATAAACTGAAGGTTCGCGTTTGCCTAACAAATTAAGATTGGGACCATTAATAATTTGTATCTTCATGTTCTTTTTTTTTAATTGCGCAAAGCAGAAATGACGTTCTTTCCGAAACTGGGTGCAAAAATACGAAAATGTTTTGATACAATCTTCGCTCATTTTGCTAATTTAGCCACCGTTACTACTTTTTTTGAAGAATTAAACAAACAATGGAGAAAGACCAAAAAAAGATTATCGAGAGCTACATCACTTTTATCCAGTTGGAAAAAGGATTATCCGACAATACACTCGATGCCTACAAAAGGGACTTAAACAAGCTGTTAACTTTTGCTGGACATGTAAATTTACCGGTTATACAATTAACGCTTGACGACCTTCATCAGTTCATTGCAAGGCTGCATGATGTTGGATTAAATGAACGCTCCAAAAAAAGAGTGATTTCAGGTGTTAAATCTTTTTACAAATTCTTGTTGCTTGAGGATTATATTAAGGCTGATCCTTCAGAATTATTGGAGGCTCCACGGCTTGCTATGATCTTGCCAGATGTGTTAAGTGTAGAGGAAATTGACCGGCTTATTGCAACAATTGATTTGTCAAAACCCGAGGGGGAGCGCAACAGAGCGATACTTGAGGTGCTTTATGGGTGTGGTCTGCGTGTGACTGAACTTCTGAATCTCAAGTTGTCTGATGTCTATTTTGAGGAAGAGTTTATCCGCATTATGGGAAAAGGAAATAAGCAGCGACTTGTGCCTATTTCTGACGTTGCTCTGGACCGAATCAAGAACTATTTGATTGACCGTTCGCAACTCAATGTGAAGCCTGAATTTAGTGATATTTTGTTTCTAAGTGTGAGAGGTAAGCAACTGACCCGAATGCGTGTTTTTAACATAATAAAAGAGTGCGCTGAGCTTGCTGGCATAAAGAAACAAATAAGCCCCCATACGTTTCGCCACTCATTTGCTACTCATTTGCTGGAACGTGGTGCAAACCTCAGGGTGATTCAGCAACTTCTCGGACATGAGAGAATAACCACCACTGAGATTTATACCCATCTGGATAAGCGTTTTCTTCGGGAGGAGATATTGAATCACCATCCAAGAAATAAAAAACAGGATTAATTACAGTTCATATTTCCCCGAATAGAGAACCAGTTTCGTTTTAGACCACTAAACTTCGCTCTCTTAATTGGCGAACCTTTGAACATTCGGCTAAAATCTTGTTGCTCCATGTTGTCCAGCATAGTTGTATCCAATTGAAGAATACATTCTTTTACCTGAAGTTCCGTGGTTTGGCAGGGGGAGGCAAAGCGGTTCCAGGGACAAGCTTTCTGGCACTCATCACAACCATAAAGGTGAGTGCCAAGCTGTTTGTTAAATTCAGCAGGAATCTCTTTGCGGTTCTCAATCGTCAAGTAAGAAATGCATTTCTGACTATCCAGAAAGTAGGGTGAAAGAGCCTTTGTCGGGCAACTGTCCTGGCACCGTGAGCAGTTTCCGCATCTTTTTTTCATAGGCTCATCATAAATCAGCTCAAGATCGATAATCAGAAAACCTAAAAAGAAATATGATCCTTTCCCAGGTATAATGAGCATATTGTTTTTTCCAACAAATCCTAATCCCGCTTTTTCAGCCCAATGTCTTTCAAGTATTGGTGCTGTGTCTGCAAAACATCTTCCATGTATAGGTGTAACCTCTTCATGAATATAGGAGAACAGCAGATTCAGTTTTTCTTTTAGAATCTCATGATAGTCCTCTCCGTAGGCGTAGTAGGATATCTGAGGCTGGTCTATTTTTTGGAAAACAGAAGGATAGTAGTTCAGTGCTACGGCTATGACTGATTTAGCTCCTTCTACCAAAAGAGTTGGGTCAAATCTTTTATCTGGATAATTCTCCATATAAGCCATTTCGGCATGAGCTTTAGAAGCCAACCAATCCCTAAAGTGGTTTTGTGTTTGAAGATCAACTTCCATGGCACGTGCTATACCCACCGCATCGAATCCATATTCAGCTGCTTTTTGCTTTATGGCTTGCGTAATTCTCTTCATTATTTTAATCTGTTAATGATATACTCTTCTGCAATCACCGGATAGTATTGGTGCTCCAGCGCTTGCACTTTGGCTGCAATATCCTCCGCACTATCTGAGCTGCATATATTGCATGATTTTTGAAATAGAATTTCTCCGGAATCAAATTCTGCATTTACCAGATGTATAGTGATGCCACTTATCGTATCATTGTTCTCTTTGACCTTTTGGTGTACATGCATACCGTACATCCCTTTTCCTCCGTATTTAGGCAGTAATGCGGGATGAATATTTATTATTCTGTTTTCGTAATCGTTTAACAGGGTGGTTGGAATTTTTTTTAGGAATCCAGCCAGAAGGATAACATCTACCTGATCGCTATCCAGCAGTGACTGAATTGTACTATTTTCGAAGTCTGCATTTGAGCAGAATCTAACCGGAATATTCCAAAGTTTAGCCCGTTCGAAGATTCCTGCATCTTTTTTGTTTGAAAATACAGATACAATATCAATTTGACGGCTATTCTGGAAATATTTATACAACTGTTCGGCGTTGCTTCCGCTCCCCGAAACAAAAATTGAGACTCTTTTTGTCATAAAAACATCTATTTGTTGCACAAACCTATGTATAGTGTGCAGTAAAAGTGAATTAATCGCTATTTTTTTTGGGAGTAATGAAAAAATATCTATTTCTTTGCACCACAAAAATAGAAAACAAATAGATTATTAACTAACTAAATTTTAAAGTTATGTCTCAAGTAGCAGAAAAAGTAAAAGCAATCATCGTTGAAAAATTAGGTGTTGAAGAATCAGAAGTAACTATGGAAGCTAGCTTCACTAATGATCTTGGTGCTGACTCTCTTGACACTGTAGAACTTATCATGGATTTCGAAAAAGAATTCGCAATCACAATTGCTGACGATCAAGCTGAAAAAATTGGAACAGTTGGAGAAGCTGTTTCTCATATTGAAGCTGCTTTGGCTCAAAAGTAATCTACTTTTAACAACACTTTATGGAATTAAAAAGAGTTGTAGTAACAGGTCTTGGCGCCATTACTCCATTAGGTAATACTTTAGAGGAAACTTGGAAAGCATTACTTAATGGAGAGAGTGGGGCAGGACCTATTACTCTTTTCGATGCAAGTCTATTCAAAACACAATTTGCGTGTGAGGTAAAGGGTTTTGATCCTTCAAAATTCTTTGAACGCAAAGAGGTTCGTAAATATGATCGCTATGCTCAATTAGGAATTGTTGCCGCTAAGGAAGCAATCGAAGATGCTGGTTTTGATATGGAGAAACTCGATACAGATGAAGTTGGGGTTGTGTTTTCTGCCGGTATTGGTGGAATTTCAACATTCGAACAAGAAGTTAGCGGATATTATTGCAATAAAGAAGTTGGTCCGAAATTTAACCCATTCTTCATTCCTAAAATGATCGCAGATATCTGTGCAGGTCATATTTCGATGATGTATGGATTCAGAGGTCCGAACTACGCAACCGTATCGGCATGTGCATCTTCTACGAACTCAATCATTGATGCGTTTAACCTGATTCGTTTGGGTAAAGCCAATGCTATCATTACCGGAGGAGCAGAAGCTTCTATTACTCCGGGTGGTGTAGGTGGTTTCAACTCAATGCAGGCACTTTCAACACGTAATGACGAGCCGAAAAAAGCTTCTCGTCCGTTTAGCGCATCCCGTGATGGATTCGTTATGGGAGAAGGAGGGGCTTGTCTTGTATTGGAAGAACTTGATCACGCATTAGCTCGCGGTGCAAAAATTTACTGTGAGGTAGTAGGTGGTGGTATGTCGGCTGATGCTTATCACTTGACAGCGACTCATCCTGATGGATTAGGCGCGAAGTTGGTTATGCAAAGAGCATTGAAAGATGCAGGATTGCAACCAGAAGATATTGATTATATCAATGTTCATGGTACATCAACTCCGGTAGGTGATATTTCAGAGTCGAAAGCAATTAAAGCTGTATTTGGTGATCACGCATACGATTTGAACATTAGTTCAACAAAATCTATGACAGGTCACTTGCTTGGAGCTGCAGGAGCTATTGAGGCTACTGTTGCTGTCTTGTCAGTACAGAATGATATTGTGCCTCCGACAATCAACTTCACTGAAGGTGATGAAGATCCGGAAATTGACTACAAATTGAATTACACGTTCAATAAAGCTCAGCAGCGTACTGTTAGAGCAGCCTTGTCAAACACGTTCGGATTTGGTGGTCATAACGCAAGTATTATTGTTAAGAAATTCGTTAAGTAACGTGTTTTCGAAACTATATAATCGAATAAGGCTCTTTGCTAACAGACGCAAGGAGCCTTATTTATTGTATCGTCGTCTTTTAGGTTTTTTTCCTAACGATATCAGTATTTATGAGCAGGCTTTCTTGCATAAATCCTCCGCGATCAAAGACGAGCAGGGAGGGTGGATAAATAATGAGCGTCTTGAGTTTTTGGGAGATGCTATTCTTGATGCTATTGTAGCGGATATTTTATACCATCGTTTCCAAATGAAGAAGGAGGGGTTTCTTACGAATACTCGTTCCAAAATCGTACAGCGTGAGACCTTGAATGGTATAGCTCTTGAATTAGGATTAGACAAGTTTATTGTTGTTTCAGAGAGAACCCGGGCACAAAGTAGTTGTATCTATGGAAATGCTCTTGAAGCTCTGATTGGGGCTATTTATATTGATAAAGGATATGATGTGACAAAAGCATTTATTGAGGAAAAGATGATTAATAAATTTCTCAATCTTGCTACTGTTGCAAAAAAAGAGGTGAACTTTAAGTCGAAGTTGATAGAGTGGAGTCAAAAACAGAAAGTTTCTATCCAGTTCGAGTTATTAGAATCTTTTATCGATGAAGATAATAAGCCAGTCTTTCAGACTCAGGTTCTTTTAGGTGGTCAGGCAGGAGGAGTAGGTATCGGCTTTTCGAAGAAGGAATCTCACCAGAATGCGGCACAAATGACACTATCGAAATTAAAAACAGATTCAGGATTCAAGCGCTTAGTGATTGAATCGGTATCTAAAAATGATAAACAACCCGTTGTTCCCGTGGATCTTCCGGATGATTTGCCAGAAGATGCATCTGTTGGAAATAACGAAATGTAGTTTAAACAAAAGCGCCCGGAGTGAATTTATCACTCCGGGCGCTTTTTATTTTCAAAGACGACGTAACAGTGTTCTTAGTTCTGTTTGTCCTTGTCTAAGTTCTTGTTTCCATTGCAAGAAGAGAAATTGAATATACCTTGAACAATAAAGATGGCACTGAGGATTAATATAAAATAGGTCTGAGTCCAGAATCCATAAATAGTCAGGATCACCCCGGCTATGAGTCGTATCCATTGTCCGACACTCCAATATTTCCAAAATGCCAGTTTCATAATCATTTAATGATAGATGTTGTTCTTAGGCGCCGAGCTTAAGCAGCCCTGCCAAGTCAATTATTTTTCTTGCTTCTCCAGAATTTCCTCTAATTTACGAATCATCGGAGGAAGTGCAATGTCGTTGTTGCGAAGCACCTTGCCTGCATGTTCTCCTTTCTCTGTAAGAGAGAAATACATCAATCTTTTGTCTTTCTCACCCATTAAGCGATTCACAAAGCCTTTTTCCTCAAGCGATCTCAAGATTTTAGATGTGTGAGATGCGCGCATGTTTGTTAGCTTCGATACATCGCCAGATGAATACTGACCAGTTGCCAATAAGCAAATGGTGATTGCTTCATTAATATTTACGTGAAATTGAAGTTGAAGCTCTTCTTCAAATCTGTCAATATTTTGACAGATTTCTTTGATTAGGGAAATTGAATCCATATTGTTAAGGTTTAGAATATCCGAATATTCATATGATTAAACAACTTTGTTTCGACAAATGTTTTTGGCGACAATATCTTTAACGTACACATTGCCAATTTCTTATATTTTTGAACTCTTTGCTGAATCACTTAGCACTATTATCTGACCCTACTGACTGTCATTATTATCTAAACCTATTTTTTAAGTTCTTCTAATACTTAGCTATCAAACCTTTTTGTCAACATAATCGTTATACTTATGAATCAAGGGTTTTAAAAAGGAGATATTTAAGATGAATATCTCGCGTTCAAGACCTAATAGTTGATTGTCGTTTGTTTTGTTGATTTTTGACTATAGATTTGATCTTTTTCATGACAATCAATTTATTGGTTAGATAGTTAATTAGTGTTTTGGTTTTTAGTGGTGATGCGTAAGCGGATGCTTGCGCATCACTGTTTTATATAACACCAATCAAATGCAATAAGTAAATGATGTATAGGCAAAGCATTAGTGCTCCTTCCCATCTTTTAAGTACAAATCCTGTACGCATGAGGGGAAGTAACAAAAGTGAGAAACCAAGCATAACGTAGGAGTCAACCGAGCTTAGACCGGTTGTCGAGATTGGTTTAATCATAGAGCTAACGCCTAATACAAGTAAGACGTTATAAATATTTGATCCGACTACGTTGCCGATAGCAATGTCTTTATTTCCTTTTAGTGTCGCCACAATAGATGTTGCAAGTTCAGGGGTACCTGTCCCAGCCGCTACGATTGTTAAACCAATCACAGCTTCTGTCATACCGACTATGCGAGCAATCTTTACTGCATTGTCAACCAACAGGTTCGATCCGCCAATGAGAAGTCCTAATCCCAGCACTACAAAAAAAGCATCCAGCATCCAACTTGTAGTCGGGGCTGTTATCTCTTCTTTTACTGAGGTATCCTCCGTTTTTTTCTTTTTTTCTTTCTGAGCATTTCGTATTAACAGTAATGTGTAAACGATCACACCCAGGCAAAAGATACCGGATTCCCATCGAGAAATTACACCATTCATAAAAAAGAATGGTAATAACACTGCCCCTAATATCAAAAATGGCATGTCCTGTTTAATAATAGAACGTGTGATATACAAAGGGGCTACAATAGCACAAATACCAAGTATGACTCCGATATTGAATATATTTGAACCGATCACATTTCCTGCTGCGATTTCAGATTGTCCTGAAAGTGCAGCTTTAATGCTTACGACCAATTCCGGAGAACTTGTACCCAGCGATACTACAGTTAATCCAACAATTAAAGGAGGTATCCCTGCTCTGAGAGCTAAGGACGAACTGCCTTTTACCAGAAAGTCGGCACCAAAATAAAGGATGACCAACGATAGTAGAAGTAAAAGCAAATTTGTGAGCATATGCCTTTTAGTTTCAAAGAGTTTGCAAAAATAACACTAATGAATTAATTCTCATAACAATCTTTTTAAAGATAAATATATTTCACACTCTATAAATGTTTTTGGTATTAAAATCAACGTGCAGAAATGAAACTATGTACGAGTATGTTTGTTCTTCTTTTATTATGTAAAGTAACTATATCTGCCTGCTATGCAAAGTGTGAAAACGATAAATATTTATGATGAGAATCGAGTGCTTCAATCCACAGAGGTAACGGATATTATATTGCGTTCTTTGTCAGCTCAAAATACCGATAAATTATGGATTGAACGTATTGTCTCTAATGGGGTAGCTTCACCTCCGGAATTCTGGTATGATCAGGACTTTAGTGAGTGGTGTTGCCTGGTTTCGGGTCATGCAGTTTTAAAATCAGAATCAGAAGGTGATATTTGTTTGAAAGTTGGAGATTCTTGTTTTTTACCTCCTCATTTCAAACATAGAGTAGACTCTGTTTCTGATGATGCTATCTGGCTCACAGTGTGCTGGTACTAATCTTCTAAATCTATTCTGATTTATAGATAATAGTATCATTTTGACTAAGAATCCAGGTAGAGTATTCTCGTTTCAGGCTGTAAATTTCATCGGCAGAGGTATATGAGTTGTTCTTTCTAACGAGTATTTCAGACTCTTTCAGAGCGGGTAGAAATAATTCAGTCGATGTGCTGTCATTTCCAAACACAAGGAATCCTGAGATCTTGCAGTTGGATGTGTCAGGTACAGGTGAAAGCCTGATTCCGCTTTCAAAAAGTCGGATGCAGTCTTTTCTAATCTTTGACCAGATATATCCCGCCGAAGTCAGGCAACCGTTTTGATCCTTCGCACCTCCTATGATTCTGGTCTCTTCAGCAGCAGTGCTATTTAGACTATTATCAGCTTTCTTTGTAATTCCCTTGCATCCAAATGTTAGGGTAATAAGTGTAATAAATGTTATTACTTTCATATATAAAGCGATTCGTTGTTTTTGTACGATTTACTGATATAATTAAGATATTAAATAACCTAATCAATATGCAAATGTTTAAAGCATTCAGAACGGTTGAGGAAAACGGTGTATTTACATCGTCTGTTCAGCAAATTCCTTTTGCTTCTTTACCAACAAACGAGGTATTAGTAAAAGTTCATTATTCAGGAATAAATTATAAAGATTTATTGTCATCAAAAGGAAATAAGGGGGTGACGAAAGTTTATCCGCATACACCCGGTATTGATGCTGCAGGGGTGGTTGTTTCTGATTCTACTGGGAAATTCATTGCAGGTGACGAGGTTGTTGTTATGGGGTACGATTTAGGAATGAATACAGATGGAGGGTTTGCTGAATATATTTCAGTTCCTGCAGCGTGGGTTTTACTAAAACCATCCAGATTCACTCTGAGAGAAACTATGTTGATTGGTACGAGCGGTTTTACTGCAGCTCTTGGGATCTCCAAGATGCTTCGTAATGGCCAGGCGCCTTCTGATGGTCCTGTGGTCGTGACAGGAGCAACAGGAGGGGTTGGTAGTTTTGCTGTACAAATATTATCGAAGTTGGGCTTTGATGTTTATTGTGTAACAGGCAAACCTGAAATGAAAGACGCCTTGGTGGCATTAGGGGCGAAAGATATTATTTTGAGAAGCGATTTTATGGTGCTTCCGGAGAAGCCGCTGGTGCGTCCGAAATATGCTGGAGGTTTAGATACAGTGGGTGGCGAGATGCTGGTTTCACTTCTTAAACAGTGTTTCAAGTCAGGCTCAGTTGCGACGTGTGGTAATGTGGGTGGTGCAGACTTGAAGATGACTGTTCTTCCATTTATTCTTAATGGGATAAATTTACTTGGAATTAATGCAGCAGATACTCCTATGGCTGTTCGCAAGCAAGTTTGGGATCTTTTGTGCAACTCTGTAGAACCAGATCAAGTTGCAAAGTTAGGTACAGAGATTTCTCTTCAGGAAGTAGGAGTGGCTTTAGATAAAATAAGTCAAGGAAAACATACAGGGCGTTTTCTGATTCAGCTACTTTAGGGTACAAAAAAAGGTCGAACACAATGTTCGACCTTTTTATATATATCAGTAAAAATTATTTTGTTGTACCTGAATCACCTTGTTGTGTAGGTGTATTGAAGCCTGGAGCAGCCAAAGCTGGATCTGTTTGAGAAGCTTCATTTACTTGGTTGATAATTTCAGATTGTTGTAGACCTGTGTGTTCTTTTGGAAGGAACCATGCAGAAGCAATACAAAGAACCATAATTACACCGGCAAGTGTCCATGTGAATTTTTCAATTCCGTTTGAAGTTCCGGCAACACCCATAATTCTGTTTGCAGAAGAGAATGAAGAATCAAGTCCTCCTCCTTTTGATTTTTGCACCAAAACAACAATGATCATCAAAATAGATGCAATTAGAATGCAAATAGTAAGAAACGTATACATTTTAATGTTATTTTTTTATGTTAGCAATTAATAATTCTAAGTAACGTATTTGGTCGGCAAAGTAAACACTTTTTTTCGGATATTTCAAGCTTAAGCTTTTAATAATTTCCAATGCCTTCTCATATCTCTTCTGTTTTATATAAATTTTTGCGAGACTTTCAGTAAGCAAGTCATCCTCTGAGGGTTCAGATGCAGGAGTTGCATCAGATTGGCTCTCGGATTCCTCTGGGTAGTCATCGAGATATTCGCTCTCTTGTTTGGCTCCAGCTAAGGCAGACCTGAAATGATTATCCTCGTCAGAAATCGAAATAAACTTATCAATCAGATCCTGATGTTCTAAAGGATTGTTACTTTCAGGGCTCTCTTCCGCTGGTTCAGAGAGTAATTGGTTGACATAATTTAACGCTGCGTAGGATGATTGAACCTCCTTTTCAAGTTCAAGCTCTTCGATGGAGTCTGAAATTGGAGTCGTATGCGTTGCGTATTCTTTGGCTGGCTTTTCATCATTACTCCGGGTGTCTCTGTTCAGAAAAGAATCGATCAGCAATAAAGCATCCGTTGTGGTGATGGGTTTGTTGCTTATTTCCTGTTCCTTTTTTCGGATCATACCAAAAACCTCATTCCACCCCATATGTTCGTCTGCCAGAACTTCAAATAATTGCTTTTTATCCGAGAGCAATACCACCGTTTGTTGAACATACTGAATAAATTCAGAGTGGTGTGCCAGTTGAAGTCTTTTGGTTAAGGCAAGACGAGCTGCCGTAAAAGCAGGATAGGTTTCTGTCAGTTTCCGAAGTTGCTCGATACTAATGTCAGCTTCTGATGGATTCGTGAAAAATAACTGAAGCTCCTCCGTAGTGATTAATGAATTACCATTTTGCGACTGTAGCATTGTATATCTGGTCTGTTAGCTCTTCAACAATTTCTTTAATTAACTGATCTTGTACCTGGTTCAGCATCAGATTACTATTAAAGTCACGGAATGCAGAGAATGACTGTTCAAAATCCTCTTTAGGGTTGGTTTTGTTCGTAAATCTCACACTAACACCTATCGTTAAACGAGTCTGTGCAGCATAGGCATCCGCTTGTACCGATTGAGGTGTCAGATCATAGCGCGTGATAGTTCCTTCTAATTGAAGATCTCCACCTTGCTTCACGAAATTTAGTCGGGTCTGACGGGTATAAATATCCTTAAGCTCATTATCAAAAGCAATTGCCAGAGGAGCATATACCAAGGCCGCCTTAATCGGGAAGTTCTGGATAGAGATGGTCTTAACTTTTGTGTAGTCTATGGATGCACCATTAAATTTGTATGAAATAGTGCATGATACCAGAGAAACTATCAGAAGAGTATAGAATATGATTTGTTTCATTGAGTTCATTTTTATTCTTTGTCCTGTTTATCGTCTAATCCAAATTCCTTAATCTTCCGATAAAGGGTTCTTTCAGATATTTTGAGTTCATTGGCTGCGGGTTTACGCTTTCCATTGTACTTTGCAAGCACTTTAGTGATAATCTCTTTCTCCATATCTTCTAAAGATTTACCACCAAACTCCTCATTTTCAAAATCTTCCGTTTCGGTGTATTCCGGCTCGATCTCATCAAGTATTTGATTCGGGAAATTCTTTATTTCAAGCGTTGATGTATGATTAACAATTGCCGGTAGATTCGTTTCGGCAGCATGTAATGCTGTTTGTGCTGGCAGATCCTTAGGTCTTGCTGAGATCATCTCCTGAACAATCTTTTTCAGGTCATTCACTTCATTCTTCATGTCGAAGAGAATCTTGTAAATAATCTCTCTCTCTTTGGCAAAGGTGAGATCGTCTTCTGTCTTATTCGAGTGAAATCGAATGAGCGAAGTCTGGTTTACCGGCAGATAATGAGAAAGCGTTTTAGCATCAATCTCACGAAGTGTTTCGATGATAGAAATCTGTTCTGTGATATTCTTCAGCTGTCTCACATTTCCCGGAAAAGCATAGTGAATTAATTCTCTCTTTGCATCGTCGGTTAACTGCACGGGAGGCATCCGGTATTTGGATGAAAAATCAGCAGCAAACTTACGGAATAAGAGAATAATATCTTCGCCTCTTTCTCGTAGTGGTGGTATCTGTACAGGTACAGTGCTCAATCGGTAGAATAGATCTTCTCTGAATTTACCTTCTTCGATCGCTTTTGCCATGTTTACATTGGTTGCAGCTACTATTCTGACGTTTGTTTTTTCGACTTTGGAGGAGCCGACCTTCATATACTCACCCGTTTCAAGCACGCGTAATAGTCTGGCTTGCGTGGAAAGAGGTAATTCTCCCACTTCATCCAAAAAGATCGTTCCGTTATTTGCAAATTCAAAGTAACCTTTACGGTCGCTGAGTGCTCCAGTGAATGAGCCTTTTTCGTGGCCGAAAAGCTCCGAATCAATTGTCCCTTCGGGGATTGCACCGCAATTCACGGCTATGTATGCAGCGTGCTTTCTGTGGCTATATTGGTGAATTATTTGCGGAAAGTTCTCTTTTCCAACGCCACTTTCTCCTGTTATCAGTACAGAAAGATCTGTAGGAGCAACCTGGAGGGCTATATCTAAAGCGCGGTTTAACCCGGGCGCATTTCCAATAATGCCAAATCGTTGCTTTACTGCAATAAGATCAGGTTTCGCCATAATTCCATTTCTCTTTTATTAATTACATACAAAGGTAATCAAAATATTAGATAGAAATTGTACTTTTGCCGATGTATAAATGATTTGAATTTCAATCTTTTGTTATACAATAAGGATTACGTTGTACAAATTCAGAGTACGTATATAAAAATAAATTCATACATGATTAATAAAGTCCGTCCAAAGAAGTTTTTAGGACAGCATTTTCTCACTGACCTAACCGTTGCAGAACGTATCGCTGATACCCTTTCTGATTATAAGCAATATCCTGTTCTTGAAGTCGGTCCTGGTATGGGCGTTTTGACTCAGTATCTTATCGAGAAAGGATATGATCTTAAAGTGGTTGAGTTAGACCGCGAATCTGTACCTTACCTCGAGCAACATTTTCCAGCACTTCAGAACCGCATTATCGAAGCTGATTTCCTTCAGTTGTCTTTGGATGAACTTTTTGAAGGGCAATTTTGTCTTATAGGTAATTATCCTTATAATATTTCCAGTCAGATCTTCTTTAAGGTGCTTGAAAATAAAGAGCGTATTCCTGTGTGTTCTGGAATGATCCAAAAAGAAGTTGCCGAGCGTATGGCCGCTAAACCAGGTACAAAAGCATATGGTATTCTGACTGTTTTAATGCAGGCGTATTACGATATCGAATATCTGTTTACAGTTTCGGAGAATGTGTTTAATCCACCTCCAAAAGTTAAGTCAGCTGTTATCAGAATGGTTCGTAACGATGATAAAAAACTGTCTTGCGACGAAAAATTGTTTAAACTGGTAGTTAAGTCTTCGTTTAATCAGCGCAGAAAAACATTGCGAAATTCACTTAAATCTATTTGTGGAAAAGAGTGTCCATTGTTTGCTGATGTGCTTTTCAATAAACGTCCTGAACAGCTTTCTGTACAGGAATTCCAGGATTTGACTAATATGTTAGCTCCCTATATTTCAAAGTAAGGGGTTGGCATTTTAATACCTCTATAAGATATGAATATGTTTGAGCCAAATAAAGAGTTTGTTGACAAGCTGCAGCTGTGCATTCGCGAAAAGAGTGACAGTGAGGCGCTGGAGCTTTTAGATGGACTCCATGCTGCAGACATAGCTCAGCTTTACGATGTTCTCGAGGTAGAGGAAGCGAAGTATCTTTATCTCCTTCTTGAAGGGGATAAAGCCGCAGACGTTTTGATGGAGCTTGATGAAGAGGATCGTGAAGAACTACTCGAAACTGTTCCTTCTGAGATTATTGCACGACACTTTGTCGACAATATGGATTCGGATGATGCTGTTGAGCTTATTCGTGAAATGGACGAGGACGAGCAGGAGGAGATTCTTTCCCATATTGAGGATGTCGAACAGGCTGGTGATATCGTAGACCTGCTCAAATACGACGAGAATACTGCCGGTGGTATCATGGGTACAGAGATGATCGTCGTAAATGCAGAGTGGAGTATGCCGGAATGCCTCAAGGAGATGCGTATGCAGGCAGAAGAGATGGAGAATATCTATCATATATATGTGGTGGATGAGGATAATCGTCTTCGGGGAATCTTTCCCTTGAAAAAAATGATTACCAGTCCATCTGTCTCGAGGGTGAAGCATGTGATGGTTAAAGATCCAATTTCGGTGAAAGTTGATGCACCGCTTGATGAAGTATCCCATATGTTCGAAAAGTATGGTCTTGTTGCTATTCCTGTTATCGATAGTATCGGCCGTTTGGTCGGTCAGATTACGGTTGATGATGCAATGGACGAAATGATCGAACAATCCGAAAGGGATTACCAGTTGGCTTCGGGTATCTCCCAGGATGTCGAGACATCTGATAATGTACTGGTGCAAACAAGTGCCCGTCTTCCGTGGTTAGTCATTGGAATGATCGGAGGACTTAGCAACTCAGTGATTCTCGGAAAATTCGAGTCCTTTTTCGTTACCAACCCTAAAATGGCACTGTTTATTCCATTAATCGGAGGGACAGGAGGTAATGTGGGGATACAGTCTTCGGCAATCGTAGTTCAGGGACTTGCAAACAAGACGCTTCACATAGGAAAGTTGTGGGTGCAAGTCATGAAAGAGGCAGCAGTAGCATTAATTAATGCCAGCATGATTTCATTGCTGGTTTTTGTCTACAACTGGGTCATGTTCGGAAATAATACCGTAACTTATTCGGTCTCTATATCTCTTTTTGTCGTGGTAATGTTTGCTTCCATTTTCGGAACCATTGTACCTCTGACACTCGAAAAATTTAAGATCGATCCTGCTATCGCAACAGGACCGTTTATTACCATTACAAATGACATCATCGGGATGCTTATTTATATGGGTGTAAGCACATTATTGTCATGAAAAATTGCTTTTTTTTATGATAGATCTAAAAAAATGTGTTTATTTGCGAATCGAAGTTATATTACTTATACAATAAAAATACTATGATGGATGCGCATGAAACCAAAAGTGCTCTAAACGTAGAGAACTTACAAAACTCGGTGGTTCAGCAATTAGCTGAAGATGTAGAAAAGGCTTATCAACAATACACTTGTAAGTCCGAAGTAATCACTCGCATGACCGAGTTGCTTGATCTTCCGGTCGACGATGTTAAAGCTGAAGTAGATTACCTTAAACAGTCTTATTACCGAATACGTAAGCAAGAAGCAGAATTTCAAAAATCAGCTTACGTAACTGAAAACAATACAGAAGAAGGCTTTATCTTGTCCGAAGATGAGCTTGAGGAGGACTTCAAAGAGTTGCTGGCCCGATATAAAAACAACCGAGCTACGGTAGCACAGGAAAAACAGCGCGTCAAAGAGGAGAATTTGGCAAAAAAACTTCAGATCATTGACCAGCTAAAAGCAATGACTGAAGATGCAGATGATGTAAGTAAAAATTATACTGAATTTCAGGCGCTTCAAAAAACGTGGAGAGAGATCACAGATCTTCCTGCAAGTGAAGTGGCTGAGTTGTGGAAGAATTACCACCATTATGTGGAGACCTTCTATGAACTTTTGAAAATCAACAAAGAATTAAGAGATTACGACTATAAGCGTAATTACGAGCATAAATCGGCGCTTTGCGAAGCTGCGGAGCGAATTGCGGAGCAAGACGAAATCGTGTCAGCGTTCCATCAGTTGCAAAAACTTCATGATGAATGGCGCGAAATTGGACCTGTGTCCAAAGAAATGCGTGATGAATTATGGGTGCGCTTTAAAAATGCGTCTACTCAGATCAACAAAAAACATCAGGCGCACTTCGAAACGCTGAAAGAGAAAGAAATTCAGAATGAAGCAGACAAAGTTACTTTGTGTACAACCGTAGAAAATCTGCTTACTGTAAAACCGGATTCTTTTGCGAAGTGGGAAGAAGCAACTCAATCGCTTTTGGCTGCACAGGCTGAGTGGAAGACTTTGGGTTTTGCTCCTAAAAAGGTAAACAATGCACTGTATGAAAGATTCAGAACTGCATGTAATGCATTCTTTGATGCAAAGGCAGAGTTTTATGCTTCGATTAAATCTGAATTAGATACTAATTTAAAACGAAAAATAGCTCTTTGCGAAAAAGCAGAATTATTAAAAGATAGTTCTGAATGGCGCAAAACAACTGATAAATTGATTGCTCTTCAGAAAGAGTGGAAAACTATCGGTGCAACACCTCGTAAACATTCCGATGAAGTTTGGAAGCGTTTTATTGCTGCCTGTGATTCCTTTTTTGAAAGAAAAAATAAAGAGCAGTCAAGTCAAAAGGATGAAGAAAAAGAGAATCTGGCTAAGAAGCACGCTTTGATCGCTCAGTTAAAATCTTTGATGGAGCAGGAAATTGCTATTGATCAGGTTAGAGAGATAATCAGCCAGTTTAATGCAGTTGGTCATGTGCCTTTTAAAGATAAAGACAAAGTTTACAAAGAGTTCCATGCTTTGGTTGACGATTGTTTTGCTAAATTGAATTTAAACAAAAGCAAATCAAGACTGGATTCGTTCTCTCATTCAGTAGACAAATTAACCACTGAAAATAATAAATCTAATCTATTGAAAGAAAGAGAAAAATTGATGCGTACGTTTGATCATATTCGTTCTGAACTGAAAAACTACGAAAACAATATTCTTTTCCTTTCGTCTTCTTCGAAATCGGGCAATAGCCTGGTAAAAGATTTGGAGAAAAAAATCGAAAAACTGAAAGAAGACATGAATCATATCGTACAAAAAGTCGATATTATTGATAATAAATTAAATTGAAATGAGTAAAGAAATCGATTGGTCTGAACTAGGTTTTGGTTACATGCCGACAGACTTTAACGTTCGTTGCCATTATAAAGATGGTAAATGGGGCGAACTTGAGAAACACGACACAGAATACATTAATATTCACATGGCTGCAACTTGTCTTCACTATGGACAGGAAGCTTTTGAAGGACTTAAAGCCTTCCGCGGAAAAGATGGTAAAATCCGTATTTTCCGTTTGGAAGAGAATGCGAAACGACTTCAATCTTCATGTGATGGAATCAAAATGGCGAAGTTGCCTGTTGATAAATTCTCAGAAGCAGTAATCGAGGCTGTGAAGCTGAACGAACGTTTCGTTCCTCCTTACGGAAGTGGTGCATCTTTGTACATACGTCCCGTGTTGTTTGGTACGAGTGCTCAGGTAGGGGTTAAACCTTCTCAGGAGTATATGTTCGTTATCTTCGTAACACCGGTAGGACCTTATTTTAAGGCTGGTTTTAAACCAACGCCAATGGTTATTCTGAGAAGTTATGACCGTGCTGCTCCTCTGGGTACTGGTAAGTACAAAGTAGGAGGAAATTATGCAGCCAGTCTTTCTTCTGGTGAAAAAGCTCATGAAATGGGTTATTCCGCAGTTTTGTTTCTGGATGCAAAAGAGAAAAAATTTATAGACGAGTGTGGTCCGGCAAATTTCTTTGCCATTAAGGATAATACTTATATTACTCCAAAGTCAGAGTCTATTCTGCCATCTATTACAAACGATAGTTTGATGAAGCTTGCAGAACTGATGGGGCTTAAGGTAGAACGTCGTCCGGTAATGGAGGATGAATTAAGTACTTTTGAGGAGGCTGGAGCTTGCGGAACAGCAGCTGTAATTAGTCCGATTGAACGTATTGATGATGTCGAAGAAAATAAATCATATGTTTTATCGAAGGATGGAAAACCAGGTAAAGTATGTGAAGCATTGTACAATAAGCTACGTGCGATTCAGAACGGGGAAGAAGCTGATCCGTTTGCTTGGATAACTATTGTAGAGTAATATCGACAAGACCAAAGAATATAAGGGATAACCTCATAAGGGTTATCCCTTTTTCTTTTCTGAGAATCCGTAACAAAAATAGCTGCTGAAATGATACGTATGATTGCGGATTTTCATTTAAATGAACGTTCCGGTTCATACGTTAGAAAATATATTTTCATTTAAATGAACGTTCACGTTGATACGTATGAACGTCCGCGTTCATTTAAATGAACTTTTACATTCGTAGGGGGTATGCTACTATCAAGTGTAGACAAATAGATGAATTTGTTTTACACAGAGTTTCTGTTTTCATTCGTCACCATTCGTCACACTGATTGTTTTGTGTTTTTAAGTGTTTGCTATACAGTACTCTATATTCTTTTTTTGTGTGACGAATGGTGTGACGAATGGTGACAAATGGTGACGAATTAGCTCTCTGTGTTTGATCTTTAAAACATCTTAATTGATTTTATGTGTCGATAGAAAATCATAACTCTGAATCTGTCTATCGACAAAGGCTGCAGTGTTATAGGTCTTATGGTGCGAAGTAATTTGCTTTTTTATATTGTTATTAGGGTGTAAACCTAATCATACATTTATAAAAACTCCTTCGAGCGGTAGATTATTTATTTAGTCATTGATATTCTGAAATTCGTCGGATAAAGCAATATTTGGATATTTAGGAATTGTATCTTCATGCTGTAAAATTTAACATTATGGTATTGCCATGAAACAAAAACCAAAATTATCTTTTTGGCAGATCTGGAATATGAGTTTCGGTTTTCTTGGAATTCAGTTTGGATTTGCATTACAAAATGCGAATGCGAGTCGTATTTTACAGACCTTCGGTGCTGATGTAGAACATTTATCCTGGTTCTGGATTGCAGCTCCTCTTACGGGGATGATTGTGCAACCTATTATCGGGCATTATAGTGACCGCACGTGGACGCGTATTGGACGAAGGAGACCCTATTTTCTGCTTGGCTCAATCCTGGCATGTATTGCTTTAGTATTAATGCCAAATGCAGGAGTAATGGCCACGGCTATTCCGCCAATGTTTATCGGAGCAGGTATGCTTATGATAATGGATGCTTCTATAAATGTGGCTATGGAACCTTTCCGGGCTTTAGTTGCTGACCTTCTACCTTCTGATCAACGAACTTTAGGTTTCTCAATACAAACTTTTCTTATTGGGATTGGAGCCGTAATAGGTTCGTGGTTGCCTTATATTCTTGCCGAATGGCTTGGGGTGTCCAAAGTTGCAGCAGCAGGGGAGATACCTGATAATGTCATTTTTTCCTTTTACGTAGGAGCTGTATTCTTTATGGGTGCAATTTTGTGGACTGTCGTGTCGACAAAGGAATATCCTCCGGGAAGTTATGAAGACGAAGATGTAATTCACTCAAATCAGGAGAAGGAAACGAAAGCGGGTTTATCGTCTATATTTACTGATTTTATGCATATGCCCAAAACTATGCTTCAGCTGGGTGTTGTTCAGTTTTTTAGCTGGTTTGCTTTATTTTCCATGTGGGTGTTTACGACGCCGGCAGTAGCAACCCATGTTTACGGTTTACCGGCAAGTGATACGAGTTCGGAACTGTACCAGGACGCTGCCAATTGGGTAGGTATGCTTTTTGGCGTATATAATGGTATCTCAGCTTTCTATGCGTTGTTGCTACCAGCTATTGCGAAAAAGATCGGTCGTCGTTCAACACATGCTATGTCGCTCACCGCAGGAGCGCTTGGGCTTATTTCGATATTCTTTATCAAAGATCCGAATGTGCTGCTACTTTCGATGGTGGGTGTAGGTATGGCGTGGGGTAGTATTCTTGCAATGCCTTATGCTATTCTGGCAGGATCAATTCCTGCGAAGAAAATGGGGATTTTTATGGGTATATTTAACCTGTTTATCACCATACCTCAGATTATAAATGGTATTATCGGTGGCCCTATCGTAAAACGTCTTTACGATTCACAATCTATATACTCCATCGTCGTTGCAGGAATCTGTTTACTGGTCGCTGCGTTCAGCGTTCTTTTAGTTGAGGATAAAGATGATCAGGTAAAAATTAAATAATTCAAATTATTCAAATCATGAAGAAAAAGTTTTCACTTTTGATGATGCTCACTTTGGTGATGCCAGTCATGGCATTTGAAGTGGAGAAAATCGATCCACCGCATTGGTGGGTGGGTATGAAAAATACGAAGCTTCAGATTTCTCTGAGTGGAAAAGATGTTGGTGCTGCTGATTTTTCAGTGAAAGGTGAAGGAGTGAAAGTTGATAGCTGCGTGAAAGTTGACAATAAAGACTACGTTTTTCTATATGTTGACATAGCAGATGCAAAACCCGGAGCTTTTCAGATTGACCTGAAACAAGGAAGAAAAAAGAAAAAGATCAGTTACGAACTTAAGGAACGAAAAATTAAGGCAGAAGATCGTAAAGGCTTTGATGCATCCGATGTTTTGTATTTGATCATGCCTGACCGTTTTGCGAATGGAGATACGAAGAATGATAATCTGAAGCTTAATTTTCAGGTGAATGCAGATCGTGAGAATCCTAATACTCGTCACGGTGGTGACTTAGTAGGGATAGAAAATCATCTCGATTATATAAGTTCTTTGGGGGTAACAGCGCTTTGGTTGAATCCTGTGTTAGAAAATGATCAGGAGAGTGGCGATTACCATGGTTATGCTACAACGGATTATTATCGTGTAGATCCTCGTTTGGGAACCAACGAAGATTATGTGAGATTAATTGACAAAACTCACCAAAAGGGGATGAAGCTTGTGATGGATATGATTTTCAATCACTGCGGTAGTCAGCATCCTTGGCGTATTAGTCCACCGATGAAAAATTGGTTTAATTTTCAGGAAAAGTTTGTTCAGACCTCATTCCGTTTGACTCCTCACTTTGATCCGTATGTATCGACGTATGATAAAAAGCTGATGGATGAAGGGTGGTTTGTAGAGACTATGCCGGATCTTAATCAGCATAATCCTCATGTAATGCGTTACTTGATTCAAAATAGCAAGTGGTGGATTGAGTATGCGGGAATTGATGGCATACGTATGGATACACATCCTTATGCATTTTACGGACCTATGTCTGATTGGTGTAAGGAGATGAACGAAGAGTATCCGAACTTCAATATTGTTGGTGAGTGCTGGCTTGGTGCAGAAGGCGGTTCAGCTTGGTGGCAACAGAACAGTATTTTAAATCCGGAGAAGAACAGTAATCTCAAAACGGTGATGGATTTCCCGCTTCAGAGTGTGGTTCAAGATGCTTTTTTCAATGAAACAGATCCTTGGAACGGTTTAAATAAGGTTTATGATAAGCTTGCAATGGATTTTCTCTATTCAGATCCGAAAAGTGTGTTAGTATTCCTGGATAATCATGATACAGATCGCTTTTTACGGGATATGCCAAATGATCTTGGTGTATTTAAACAGGCATTAACCTTTCTACTAACCACTCGGGGTATTCCTCAGATCTATTATGGAACTGAAATCCTCATGAATGGAACAAAAGCTCGCTCTGATGGAGATATCCGTCTTGATTTTCCGGGGGGATGGCCAGGAGATGCAGTCAATGCATTCTCTCAATCAGGAAGAACACCTTTGCAGAATGAAGCCTTTGACTTCTTATCAACACTTTTGAATTGGAGAAAAGGGAAAGGAAACGATATTATCGCTAAAGGTTCATTGAAACACTTTATGCCTACGAATGGAGTATATGCGTATATCCGCTCTTACGAAAATAAAAAGGTATTTGTGATGATGAATGGAACGAATAAAGAACTTAATCTCTCCATGGATCGATATCAGGAGGTACTTTCACCTTTTACTAAGGGTACTGATGTCCTTACGGGTAAATTGATTGAGCTTTCTCAGGAATTAAAGATGAGTCCACGTCAAGTTTATGTGTTAGAATTGCAATAATTTTATATTCTATTATTGTAATTATAAAAAGGTTAGTATCTTTCGCACTGGAGGTACTAACCTTTCTTTTTTTCTGTGAAAAACCTAATAACCGTTATACATGAAGAAACTACTTGTTCTATCTGCTGTAACATTGTTTTCAGCATGCTCACCAAAAGTGAGCTTTGAGAGTCTGATGTCAGTGGCACTCTCTAATCCTGTATCTGCTAAAACTGACAGCACGGGAAGTATTGATCTTTCAGACTATTTTGAATTTCAGGATCAGCTCGATTCTGTCACCTGTAAAAATGCATCTCTTATCCAAAATGAATTAGATGCAAACAAATTTTTGGTGTCATCACCACCCAATACGCCTTACCATATTTTGACTATCTGGAGTAAGGGGCAGAGTGCATCACTTCTTTTGACTGATGCTCATGAGAATTCGGGTGGAAGCAACTTGTTTATCACGTCAAACATTGATAATAGGGGGCAACTCATGTTAACATCGAATAAATCTGTTGATCAGTGGTTCGTTTTATGGCAAAATATTGAGATACCTTCATCCTCTACGCTTAGGGGAAGCAGATATCTGACTGTGCCTATACCTCAGAATGCTGTTCATCTGGAAAATTCAGTTTTACGTGTTTTGGCCTGCTCAAATGGCGAAATATCTAACCAGTCTGTCGTTTATCTTTCAAGAGATCAGTTGCGCCATAAAGTGGAGCAGAGGATGGATGAATCAGTTTTTCAATCACTTCCCTTTATTGAAAGGATGGAAAATAATGAACAGCATAAGGAACAGTTCAATCAATTAATTAGCAGACGCTCAGAGTGGGTGTCAGGAGATGAGTTTCCTCTTTTAGATGACAATGAAGTTTGTGTGTATGCACGTACGTATTTAGGTAAAACATCTTTTTTTGCCTATAATAAAAAGGATACGCCTGTCAAAAAAGTTGTTACAGTTCCAGACAATATAAAAATGGGTAATCTGAAAACTTATTTTAATCAGTCGATAAAACAGACAGGCGAGAAGATTGTTATTCAACTAAGTCCTAATGCTTATGAAATTGCTACATCTGAATTATTGTAATTATTTTATGTGTTCATATATATAGATGTTTAATGTGTGAATTATGAGAAATATAGTATCTGGTATTGCGTTCCTTTTATTTGTGTATGCTTGTACGACACAATCCCATGAAAGAAATCGAACGGAGCCCTCTAAGTGGTGGAGTAATTCTACTATTTATGAGGTAAATACTCGTCAATTCTCTCCAAAGGGTACTTTTGCTGAAGTGGAGAAGCAGTTGCCGAGACTAAAGGAGTTAGGTGTAGATATATTGTGGTTTATGCCTGTGCAGCCGATCGGTAAATTAAAACGTAAAGGAACCCTCGGTAGCTACTATTCAATAGCAGATTACACAGGAGTCAATCCTGAATTTGGGACAATCGAAGATTTTAAGCGTCTTGTTAGCAAGGCGCATGAACTGGGTATGAAGGTGATTCTTGATTGGGTCGCCAATCATACCTCTTGGGATGCTAAATGGATAAATAATCCGAGTTGGTATTCTTTGGATAGTCTTGGAAAGAAGCATTCTCCATATGACTGGACAGATGTTGTTAAACTCAACTATAAAAATGATCAAATGAAATCTCAGATGATCGAGGATATGAAATATTGGGTTAAAACAACGAATATTGATGGATTCAGGGCAGATGTTGCTCATGAAGTTCCGACAGCATTCTGGGAAGCTGCAACGGATTCGTTACGTGCGCTGAAATCTGACCTGTTTATGCTGGCAGAGTCAGAAGCCCCTGATCTTTTGACGAAGTCGTTTGACATGTGTTATGCGTGGGAACAGCATCATATAATGAATGCATTGGCAAAAAATAAGATTCAAGCAGATTCTCTCTGGCGCTTTTATGATAAGATTCAGGAAAAGTATGAAAAAGACGACATTCAGATGCTTTTTACGTCAAATCATGATGAGAATTCGTGGGCTGGAACTGAATTTGAGAGAATGGGGGATGCAGCTCCGGCTTTTGCAACTCTCACCTATATGTTGCCTGGTATGCCGTTGATATATAATGGTCAGGAAGCCGGCTTTAAACGACGTTTGTCTTTTTTCGAAAAAGACAGTATTGACTGGAATGCATCGCAGTTAACTAAGTACTCATCTTTTTATCGTACGCTCAATGCTTTCCGAAAAGAGAACTGTGCATTGTGGAGTGGTGAAGATGGCGGAAGTTTAGATCGTATAGACAATACAATGCCAGACAAGGTCTTCTCTTTTAAAAGGGAGAAGAATAATAATAGAGTTGTTGGTGTGTTTAATACATCTCCAAAACTTGTAGAGGTTTTACTAAATGATCCTTCTTTGGAAGGAGAGTATAACCTGTTAGGAAATCAAAGAAATACAAAGATAAATGTAAATGAACCGATTGTGCTACCTCCTTATGGGTATGCAGTCTACTATCGGAACTAATATCATCTGAATATGAAGATTAATTTTGAGCTACATTACATTACCGCACCCGGTGAGGAGTTATACGTTTTGGGTTCGGTACCCGCTTTAGGCGAAGATCATCCGGAGAGAGCACTAAAGATGAACTACCTAAGGAATGGTGTTTGGACATTGCGCGTTATGGTGCCAAAGAAACATACCTCATTTAGTTATACTTACCTGGTGAAGCGAGAAGGGAAAGTCATTCGTGAGTGTGAATACCCCTACACTTTTCAGGTTTTTTCATCTCTGGATAAATATTTCTTAGCTGATCGATGGGTGAATACACCACCAAATAAACCTTTTTACTCCTCCGCTTTTACGCAAAGTTTTTTTAGCAGAAAGCAGAGCTATTATGCACAAGATACAGTAGATTTTGATACAAACATTATCTTATCCGTAAATGCACCAACAGTTCCATCAAACTGTCTGCTTGCTTTGCTGGGTGAGGGTGACTACCTTGGAAACTGGAATGAAAAAAATGCATTGCACTTTGATTCTTCAGCCTATCCTTGTTGGTCCTTGCGTCTTGATGCCTCTAAGGTGTTTTCGGGTCAGGCATTTAAGCTTGTGATGATTGATAGCTCATCGGGTGCAATTGTAAAATGGGAAGATGGTGAAAACAGAAAGCTGTTCTTCTCTGATAGTTTACCTTCAAAGAGTTGTCAGATTGTTCAGATAGAGGATTTTAGGGATTTGAACCCCTCGGTTAAATATGCAGGAACGGCAATACCTGTATTTTCGTTGCGTAGTGAAACAAGTTGCGGTATAGGTGACTTTGGTGATTTGTATAAGTTCGTGGATTGGGTAAAGCTTACGGGTCAGCGAATTATCCAGATTTTGCCAATTAACGATACGACCATGACTCATACGTGGGTAGATTCGTATCCCTATAATGCGAATTCAATTTATGCATTACATCCTGCTTATATTGATTTAAACCAGTTGCCGTCATTAAAAAGCGCCACTGAAAAGAAGAATTATGAACTATTGCGTTCTGAACTTAATTCGCTTGAAGAGGTCGACTATGAGCGAGCTACTGAATTGAAATGGAAATATCTGCGCATATTGTTTGCTGAGCAGGGTCTAAAAGAGCTTACTTCTCCTGAATATCAGGAATGGTTTGCGCAGAATGAAGAGTGGTTAAAGAGTTATGCAGCCTTCTCTTATTTGCGTGATCAGAACCACACGCCTGAATTCTCAAAATGGAAGAAATACAGAATTTATAAACCAGCCGAAATTGAAAGTCTGGTTTCTCCTGAATCTCCTGTTTATAATGAAATTG
>JBOFXU010000144.1:0-3081 GCA_051654305.1 Bacteroidales bacterium
TTTATTGGTTCCTCTGAACGTATCCGCAAGCCCCTGATGTTCATCGGTAGAAATAACCTTTCCATTCTCAAGAAGTTCCACCTTGCTTATTTCCAGATGATTGTCGCCATGTGTAAAATAATAACCTGCAATGATACGACCATTCGCATAAACCTTCTTGGTCACATCAAACTCCATAGGTGCAAAATCACTCTTCACCTCATTAGGTGTCCATTTACCCGTAATGTATCCCCCTGGTTTGTAATAATCCACTTTCATGGCATCCAGACGCGGATAATTTTCAGACAATCGCTCTTCAAAGTCTTTAAAATCTTTTCCTTCTGCCGGACACCAGCCAATTTCTGCTACACCTAACAGACGAGGGAAGTTATTTACGTTGATATCTTTTACTTCCTGAGGTACAGCAGGCCACATGTTTGCCTGAACCCCCAGAACATATTTAGATTGCTCTTTATTCAGATTTCCTGTAGGATTATAATTGTAGATACGCTCCATCGAATTAATATTCGGATAAGCCAGGTCACACATCGTCCCATCGTTACGATCAGCTTGAGTAATATCAAAATACAGATGAGAGGCAGGCGTTGCTACTGTGTAAAAACCATTCTGCGCTGCTTTTTCAATTGCATTTGCACCCAACCACGACATAATCGCCGTCTGCTTGGTCAGACTCTCGTGATGATCCAGAATATCATTCCATCCAATCGGTTTCTTTCCTTTTGATGCGATAATTTTTGACACACGTCCGACGAAGTAATTCTGAAGGTCGCCCACATTCTTCATATCATTGTCCTTCATAAACTGCTGAACATGTGGTTCCTGCTTCCAGAATTTATGCATCACCTCATCACCACCGAAATGGATATAATCTCCAGGGAAGAGTTGAGCTAATTCGCCAAATACGTTATCAAGAAACTGGTAGACCTCTTCTTTGGTCGGGTCCAGCGTATTGGGTGTAAACTGATTTCCCCAGTATCCCCACGCAGAACAGAACGGAAACACGTAATTAGGAGTGTGATTTTTATTTACAGCAAGTTCCGGATATACCAGAAGTGTTGGCCAGCTGTGTCCCGGAACATCAATTTCAGGAACGATCGTAATCTGACGGTCCGCAGCATACTGTACAATCTCGCGAATTTGCTCCTGCGTATAGAATCCACTTCGCTCGGCTGGCTGGTTTTCGCTTTCGTGAAACTGAGTTGCCAGAGGAGATGTCAGTTTTGGATATTTTTTAATTTCGATACGCCATCCCTGATCATCGGTAAGGTGCCAGTGAAACACGTTCATTTTGTATAGCGACATGACATCCAGATATTTTTTGATCACATCAACTCCGTAGAACGTACGGCTAACATCCTTCATGTAGCCACGCCATTCAAAACGGGGTTCGTCAGAAATTCTGACACAAGGCACAGACCATGCTGTACCTTTTACCTTTGTTGAAT
Source organism: Bacteroidales bacterium (assembly GCA_051654305.1). GTDB lineage: Bacteria > Bacteroidota > Bacteroidia > Bacteroidales > UBA7332 > UBA7332. The sequence goes on from JBOFXU010000144.1 coordinate 1,446, forward strand.
TTTCAATCTGAGCAGGCAGCAACTGACGTAAACTCTGTGTGGCATAAAATGCTCCTTTTGAAGACGCCGCACGAATAGTCACCTTTTTCGATGTAACTTCCAGTTTATAAGCTTCCTCACTCGAACCATTCAAAGATGAGTCATAGATAAGGACAATATCCTGATTGGCATCCGCAGTAGAAACCGGACACTTAAATCCTGTAGACTGACGGATTACTTCTGCCAGCAAATCTGCTGATTTCTGGAAACGCGGATCAACTTTAATCGCACTCTTCTTCGAAAGTGTAAATGAGCCTTCTTGCTCCTCGACCTGTAAGGGTTTAGGAATGATGTTTGTCGCTAAAGCATCTGCTCCTGAAGCAGAAAGCAGCAAAGCCAGAGAACAGGTTACGAACAACTGTCTATTCATAGAATTAAAATAAATTGTGTAGAAATATCGATGAAAATCGCATGATTTACAAATCTAATAAAAAAAAGACAATACCCAACTCCCAAAAACAAAAAGAGCTGTAGTCGAAACTACAGCTCTTCGTATTATTCAAAAAAGTTGACTACAACAATGTATCCAGAAGTGCCTTCAATTTTGGATCAGAAGGTCTTTTGGCATTTGAATCAATGATATTTCCGTTCTTATCGATAACGATAATACGTGGAACAGCTTTCACATTATAGCTTTTTGCCTCTTCGGATTTGTACCCCAATGGCAAATTGATATTTAATGTTTCGTCGCCTTTATTTTTCACAAGATTCTTCCATGCTTCGGTTAGCGCTTTCCCTGAATCAAGAGATACCGACACAAACTTGATTTTTTGATCCTTCATCTCTTCAGCCATACGTTCCATAATTGGCATTTCGGCTTTACACGGAACACATCCCGAGAACCAGAAATCGACTACGATAACATTTCCAGCAAAATCAGATAGTTTGTGCTCTTTCCCATGCATATCCACACCCACAATCTGAGGAGCTTTCGATCCACGTTTCAATGAAGTAAAAGCTTGCTCAATCTTCGCATACTTCTCTTTCAACTGTGAAACAACAGGCTGATCTGCAGGAAGAATTTCAGAGTTTACCTGTGCAATATATTTCAGATAGTCGTCGTTATATCCCATATCTAAAGTATGAGACAACATCGCCACAATGAATTTTGATCTTAGTTCTTTATCTGAAATCTGTTGTGCATATACCCCGATATAGTTGTCTTTCGACACTGGGATCACCCCTTCTTTCTCCATTTGCTCGAAAGCCAGTTTCATAGTCAACCACCATTTTGGAACTTTGGTGATTACAACATTATCAAACTTCATTTTTTTGAGGAAAGAGTAATAGTCAGCAGGAAGTACAACTTTATCACGTCCAAACATCGATGCATTTGCCGGTCCTTCAATCATATTTTTGTATGATTCAAACAACCAGTAATACGATTGATACTCTTTGAATGCTGCTGGAAAATTAGTTTTCTCAAGTTTATCATGAAGGCTTTGAATCTCTTTTGCACGTTCTGTTTTCCATTCCGAAGAATAGGTTACAACATCAGACCCCTGTGTATATCCTACATAACGATTTTGATTAATAAATTCATTGATCGCTTTATTATCTCCTTCAAAAGTCGTACCCTGAGCTGTTTCGTTTATAA
>JBOFXU010000145.1:0-16243 GCA_051654305.1 Bacteroidales bacterium
ACAAAAAATACCAGTCATCTCAATAACCTGAGAATTTATCTTGAAACTCTTAATAATTAATTTACTATTACAGACCAAGGAAACTATTATGAACAAGAAACACAGAAAACAACCTGTTCTGTTCTGTACTGCGCTCCTGATGCTCTCGGTCTTATCACCGAAGGGAAAACTATTTGCTGAAAGCAGAATGGTGCCAGTTTCAGAAAGTATTGAAAACACACATGCCGCTGGAAGAATTGCACAAACTTCGCAAAGCACACAGAAAAATGTAAAGATTAACGGTGTCGTGAAGGATGCCACCGGAGAGGCTGTAATCGGGGCAAACATCATTGTTGAAGGTACTACGATAGGTACAGTTACTGATTACGATGGAAACTTCTCTTTGGAAATCCCCCAAAACGCAAAGCTAAAAGTTACCTACATCGGGATGAGCGATATGATCGTTGAGACGAACGGGAAAAGCTTTTTGAACATCAAAATGACGGATGATTCTAAATCTTTGGAAGAGGTCGTTGTTGTAGGTTATGGTATCCAGAAAAAAGAATCACTAACCGGTGCTATGAATGTCGTGGGTAGTGCTAAACTGAAGGATGTTACAGCTCCTACTGTAGAAAACATGCTAAGTGGTAAAGCTCCCGGAGTTCAGGTAAGCTCGGCGTCAGGTCGTCCCGGGGATGCTGCAGCCATTGTTATTCGTGGTAAATCTACTATTAATGGATCTACAGACCCTCTTTGGGTTATAGACGGTGTGATTGTGGGTAAAAACTCCGGAACGCTTAACCCGGCGGATATTGAATCGATATCCATCCTGAAGGATGCTTCTTCAACCGCTATTTACGGTTCACAGGGTGCTAACGGTGTTGTACTTGTTACTACGAAAAAAGGGGTAGCTGGAAAATCTACTGTCCAGATAGATGCAAAGTTAGCCGTAACTCATCTGAACAACGGTAACTTTGAAGTAATGAATGGTTCTGAACTCTACGATTATTATAAAACGTTTGACAATCAATCTACCATTAACTTTCCTCGCTGGAATGAGGATCTAAGAAACTCCAACTTCAGCTGGTGGGATAATGCCACTAAAATGGGATTAGCTCAGGATTACAATATTTCCATTTCAGGTGGATCAGAGAATATCAAAACCTTCTTCTCTTTGGGATTATATGATGAAACCGGAGCTGTAAAAGGGTACGATTTCAATCGTTACAGCTTCCGATTCAAAACTGACTATTCGCCAAATCCTTGGTTAACCATTAAACCTCAGGTGAGTGGTTCTTTGAAGCAAGTGGATAACAAAGAGCATTCGGTGAGTGCCATGTATCTTAACTTGCCATGGGACAGTCCGTACAACGAAGATGGCTCGCTGGTTGGAAACGCACCAAATCCAACGTGGGTAAATACCACTGGATCTAACTATCTGTATGATTTACAGTGGAATTTCTCCAATTCGAAAACTTATGATTTTATGGGTGGATTTGATTTCGATGTTAAATTCACAGACTGGTTAACATTCAGATCAACGAACAACTATAAGTTCACAAACTATACAAGTACTGAATACTCAGATCCGCGCTCTTCAAGTGCACTTTCCGTAAACGGACGTATCAACGACTATCAGTCCAATGCAGCCAGTATCTATACAAATCAGCTGCTTCAATACAACCAACGTTTCGGAAAACACGATTTGAATGGAATTCTTGCATATGAGTGGAATGAATACTCCGTGAAAGCAAACCGTGGAATCGCTACAGGATTTGCTCCGGGATTTGAAGTAGCCGATGTAGCTGCTGTTCCTGAGAAGGTAGGTAGCTCTATCTCTGAGTGGGCTGTACAATCTCTTCTTTTCAGAGGAAACTACAGTTATGACAACAAATATCTCGGAGAAGTATCTTTCCGCCGTGACGGTGCTTCGAACTTTGGAGACAACGCAAAATATGGTAACTTCTTCTCTTTGAGTGGAGGATGGGTGATCAGCCGCGAGAAATTCTTTAATGCAGAATGGGTAGATCAACTAAAACTTAGAGCAAGTTATGGTTCTGTTGGTAACAGACCTGGTGATTATTACGGACATTATACACTTTATACGCTTTCGGGCAAATACAATGAAATGCCGGGGGCAATCATCTCTCAACCAGGAAATCCAGACATGACCTGGGAGAAAACTTACACTGCTGGCTTAGGGGTAGACTTCCGTATGCTTAACCGCTATAACTTCACCTTTGATTACTATGATAAAAACACAACAGATTTGCTCTACAGAGTAGCTCTGCCTGGTATTATCGGTGTATCAAGCAGATGGCAAAATGTGGGAAGTCTGAAAAACAGAGGGTTTGAATTTACTGCGTCTGCCGATATCCTCAACAAAAAAGACTTTTTCTGGAGTGTTGAGGCTAACATTGGTTTAAACAGAAATGAGATCTCTGAACTTTATGGCGGAAAATCAGAAGTAATCGTAGGAGACGGAACTGGCATCGCTGGATCTGCAAAAAAAATCTGGAAACCTGGATATGACTCGGATACCTGGTATCTGACAGAATGGGCTGGAGTTGATCCTGCAAATGGAGATCCGCTATGGTATATGACAGATGAGAACGGTAACCGTGTAAAAACGAATGACTACGGGAAAGCATCTAAAAACCCGGTAGACTGTGGTACTTATACTCCTGATTTCTTTGGTGGGTTCTCAACATTCCTTCGCTGGAAAAACCTCGATCTGAATGCAAACTTCACCTATTCTGTAGGCGGAGATATCTACAACTATGCTCGAGCAGAGTTTGACTCTGATGGAGCGTATACTGACAGAAATCAAATGAAACTTCAGGATGGATGGTCGCGCTGGGAAAAAGAGGGAGACATTGCAACGCACCCACTTCCAAAATATAACAATAACACAAACTCTCAGAAAGCGTCTTCTCGCTTCCTTGAGGATGGAAGTTACCTGAAATTGAAAAATGTAACGATTTCATACAATCTATCGTTACCTCAATGGCATATTCCAAACCTAAGACTATTTGCTTCTGGTGAGAATTTATTTACGATTACGAAATTCTCAGGGGTAGATCCGGAAATTCCACCGTATGATGGTAAAATTTCAGGGGTTGCGACAGCAGTGTACCCTTCTACCCGTAAAGTTGTGTTTGGTCTAAGTTTAACCCTTTGATTTCTTGAAAAATGAAGAAGAAAATTTTATTATATACAGCCCTTTTATCAGCAGCCTTTACTTCTTGTGATCTTGAAAGGCTACCTTATGACAGATATACCGAAGATGCAATTATGGCAGATAAGGTCACTGCTATGGATATCTTACTGAATGGCGCCTACGGACAATTAAGAGACTGGTCTGATGTGATGCACCGTGTTGGTGAATATGCAGGTGATAATATCATGATTCGCGGTACATCTACGGATGCCTTCTACTCATTTATCTCCTACAAGCATACACCTGACAACTATCGTCTGAATACATTCTGGAACAACAGTTATAAAATTATTTCACAAACAAGTGACCTAATGAAACTGATTCCGGCAGACGATGATCCAAAGGTGCAACAAAAGCTCGGAGAGGCCTACTATCTAAGAGGCACAATGTACTTCTACCTTTGTCGCGCGTACGGAAGACCTTATGCTCAATCTCCGCAAACAAATCTTGGAGTTCCTATTGTTAACGGAGTTCCTGACGATTTGGATAACATGAAACTACCGGACCGCACCTCAGTAGAAAACACCTACCGCCAGGCAATAAACGACTTGCGGAAAGCAGAGTCACTAATGAATGAGGACCGCACTGCTGCCTATGCGACTAAATATGCAGCGCAGGCTATGCTATCTCGAATATATTTATATATGAGTGGCACGTGGAATGCTCCGAACAGCATGTATGCTGACTCGAGTATCTACTATGCAAACAAAGTAGTTGAAAGCGGAAAATATCAGCTGCTTCCTCGTGAGAATTTTATGAAATACAACACCTATGCACCAGATGCTCCGTCTCAGACAGAAACCATCTTTGCAGTGAAGCGTGTCTCTTCTGAGTTCTCGGGCTACGACCATTACTATGGTATCGGAGGTATGTACTCAAATATCGATGGAATGGGTTGGGGCGAAATGTATGCGAGCCATAAATATCTGACACTACTTAATAAAAATGGACGTGGTAAAGATGCTCGTTCTGCCTTTATTGATCCTCAGTACAGCCTCGACGCTCAAGGTAAAAAAGTACCGGCATTCCGTGTGGTTGTTCCAACATACACGAAAACAGGTAGTATCAGCGGATACAAGTATATTCAAGCTTCTATTAGCGAAGAGGGCGGCTCTCTTTATGCCGTTTACAAAGAAACGGTAAATGATAAAGAGACGACTTTCAAAACAAAGCTGAATGTTGTAAACCAAGAGGATAAAACATACAGTTTTGTGTATGATATTGACAAGAAAGAATACACTGGAGAAATGGACTACTTGATGTTACTTAACCGTGTATATCCAATGTTCTACGTTACAAAATGTTCGTTACAGGATGGTGAGTCACAACTTCACTCCCCGATTATCTCACGTCTGGCAGAAATGTATCTGAATCTGGCGGAATGTTACGCAAAAAAAGGAGATTACGCAAATGCTCTTACAAATCTCAATATGGTGCGTGAACGTTCATTGCCAGGACTTGGCTACACTTCGCTGAATGCAACCAATGCACCTGAACGCATTGAAGAAGAACGACAGCTGGAAATGGCTTTTGAAGCTGACCGAAGCTACGATGTTTACCGCAATGGAGGTACGCTAACCCGCCATTATCCGGGACCTCACGGCTCTTTGGATGAGTATCCGGCAAGTCACCCTCGTGTGGTACAATACATTCCACAAGATCAGATCAATGCTTACAGTAGTATTGGCTGTACGTTGACTCAGAATCCGAATTAACAATCAGCAAACAAAACTTAGCGGGGGCGTACTTTTGAAGTACGCTCCCGCTTTTTTTAATATAAACTATCGTTTGAAAGGATACTTTGGATTTACTTACTATTCCTCGAGAAAAAGTTAGCAAGTCCAATATCCTATACATCGCAATCTTGTTATTATCTTTGCGGATTATATAAGTTAGTGAACATCTGTACATGTTCATCTTCTTAAAACCACAAATTGACATAACATATTTATCACTCAAATGAAACTAAAGCAGATTATTACCATCGGTATTATAGTAGCTGTTGTATCCATTTTTACCTTCAGACGTGAAAACCAAGGGATAGAACCAAAAGAACAAGCCGTAGAGACAGCTCCGACTGTAAACGAATCTATTCTATCACTTTTTCCGGATACTAAAGAGCTGATTGAAACCGATAAGGGGGTTTACAAAGCGGTTAGCGAAAATGACTCGATAAAAGGGTATATTGTATATACTGCACCATTTACAAACAAAATTCTTGGATATGGAGGTCCTACTCCCCTGCAAATTGCAATGGATACTGACCGAAAAATCATAAATGTATCTATACTACCCGAGAATGACGAAACCCCAAGTTATATCAAGCGGGTGAAGCGTAAGGGTATATTTGAGAGTTGGAATAACCTGTCAGTTGCTGATGCTCTGGAGAAAAAGGTCGAAGTTGTTTCAGGAGCAACAATGAGTAGCGATGCTATTATTGAAACTATGCAACATCGCCTGGCAATGGTAAATAATTCCTCTTTTGAAAAGCCTTTTAACTGGATGAAATTACTGAGTGATGCCGCCGTTATTGTAGTGCTCATATTGGCTCTGTTTAGTTTCTATGCTCCCCAAAAGACCAAAAATCTCAGACTTTTGCTGCTTTCGCTGTCAACACTTATTCTTGGATTCTGGCAGGGAAAGATGTTATCGCTGGCTTCTGATTATAATTGGATAATTAATGGAATTAACTGGACAGCAAGCTGGACTCTGATTCTTATTCTGGGAATATCGATTATACTTCCGCTTATCTCCGGAAAATCATTTTATTGTACATATATGTGTCCTTACGGTGCCCTTCAGGAGTTACTTGGAAGAATCACAAAACGTAAAGTTGTAGTTCCTGAGAAATTACGAGTTATTTTACTCCGCCTGCGACCGATATACTTGATATTAATCACAGGGGCGCTACTTTTAAAACTTCCGATTGATCTGGCTAACTTTGAGCCCTTTGCTGCATTTGCAATTCAATCGGCAGCAACAAGCGTACTAATCCTTGCTGGTTTTTTCCTCGGATTATCCGTATTTATTTCTCGACCTTGGTGCAAGTACTTCTGTCCGACAGGTACTTTAATGACACAATTTAACCGAAAAAAGAAATAGTCACTTTTTCTTATTATGCCTAAAAGAAAAAATTACTCTTAACTGTCAGGTCTATGTCTGAAAGTTAAGAGGAATTTTATTATTAACAACTGACAATATTGTAAAATTATTTCAATAATAGCCTTAATTTACTAAATTTGCGATTACGAAAAGCAAAAAAGCTATCTATGGATATATTGATCAGATAAATCAAATATATCTAAACAAAAAAGAGACAAATAATAACTGAATTGACTGATTTAATCTGACCACAATTTCTAAATATGAAAATATACCACATCATATATATATATACTCTTATACTGATCCTGTTATATCCTAAAGAACTAAAGGGACAAGAGATCATTTTTAAACAAATATCCCTCGAACAAGGTTTATCTCAATCAAAAGTTATTGCAACCTGCAGGGATAATGAAGGTTACCTTTGGGCTGGAACAGAAGATGGCATAAACAGAATCAGCCAATCGGGCATTAAAAGCTATCATTTTAGTTACTCTGATACTCTTCGTGGTAATTATATTCATTTTATTGAAGAAGATTATCATAAAAACTTATGGATTGGTACAGATAAAGGATTGTTAATCTATAACAGAATAACAGACAACTTTGATGTAACAGAATACTCAAGAAACACATACACTGCGTGTCTGGCAGAATCCAATCAAATCATGTTTAAAGCAATCGATCACTTATTAATTGTGAACAGACATGGACCAACTTACATATATTTTAAAAACAATCTGCTACATAGTCATTCATGTCAGATCCTACGAAAAGATGAAAACAGTCTCATTCTTACAGGGTACTGGCAAGGAATCTATGAGTTAAATCTATCTAATGGCGAACTACAGAACCTGCCTGTGCACGGAAAATCGGCATACACTTGTATTAGCAGAGATAGAAATGGTAATTTCTGGGTTGGTTTATTCGGTGATGCAGTTAAGTGCTTTGACAAAGACCTCAAACTAATTAAACATATCCAATTTGACAAATTCTCAAACAACAGCAACCACAATCTGGTTATGGACCTTGCTGTAGATGAACAGAATCAAATCTGGGTTGTAACGGACGGTGGTGGTTTAAAAAAAATTGACCCTATAGATTTTAAAGTAAGCAACTATACATACGAACAAGGGGTAAAAGGGTCAATCCCTGTAAACAACCTCCTAAATATTTACATTGACAAAAAAAATGCGATCTGGATCGGATCTGTTAGCGGGGGATTAATAGGACTTGACTTTCCAGTAATTAAATCGTATCAGCAAACTGATCTTAATAATCACCGGGGACTTAGCTACAATATAGCCACTTGTCTGGCCAAATCTGATTCAATTTTATGGATTGGAACAGATGGAAATGGAATTAACTCGCTTAATCTGAATACTCGTAAATTCAAACATTACAGCCAGACATTTAATTTAGCCATAACTTCAGTATTGGACTGGAGCAGAGACTCGTTAATTATATCTATCTATAACAGAGGTATTTTCTTCTTTAATAAAACTATGGGTATGCTTTACCCATTCAATCCATCCAACCAAGCGAACTTTGAGATTGAACACTCTCAGGTTAGCCCTGGATTATATAAACTGGATGATAGAAAATTATTGATCGCGTCCTCACAATGTTTTTTGCATGACTTCAAAAGTAAAGAAACGATTAATCTATCAAGAAAAAGCAAATTCAATCACCATCCAAGCATTCGATTGGCAGGAAGTGAAAAGCAAACCTATTTTTTTTACGATAGTGATAAGATCATTACTTTTGACAAAGACAACACACATTTAACTAAATTAGTCCAGTTCAAAACATCTAAGGTAGGGAATATTGCCTCCATGACTTATATTCGTGATGGACAGTTTTGGTTTGTAACCCGAACAGGTCTGTATCACTATAACACTAAAAACAATAAGCTTAGAAGGCATATACTTCCTGGAATTAATAACCCGACTATTATCATTGCTCTTTCTGATAAAAAGATAGCTATTGGAAATAAAGAAAAGGTAATATTCTACGAACCCGCAAAAAATAAGATGAAATTCTACGACTCCTCAGATGGACTTCTTGTGAATGAGTATTCGAGAAGAGGTTCTCTCTTGGCTGCAGATGACTCATTTGTAGCATTTGCGGGAGTTAATGGTGTTAGTATTATTCCTACTATAGAAAAAAAAGAGAGAGCTGATATAGAAAAAAACATTGTTCTAACAGGAATACATCTAAATGGTAAAAAAGTAGCTTATCACCCCAAATTAAGTAGTACGAAGGAGTTAATAATTCCTGCAGGAGTATCTAAAATTCAATTTCAACTAAATAATACAGGAGCCAACCTTTTTAAATCTCCCGTATTAAGATATAGGCTTACTGGCTATGAGAAAGACTTTAACAACTCTTCTGCTTATACGATAGAGTATGTTAATCTGGACCCAGGTGTTTACACTTTAGAAATACAGCATCAACTAAGCAATGGACTGTGGTCTAATTATCAAATACTTTGCAGACTAAGGATTAAGCATTATTGGTGGGAAAGTCCGGTCTTTAGATTATCAATATTTTCAATCGTTATTGGTATAATCATTTTTCTTATCATCAAAATAAGAAAGGATCAGGCAAACAGATTACAACAACGTATGAGGAACTACGAGAAAGAGATGTATCAAAAGAAGATTCTATTTTTCGAAAGTATCAATCACGAATTAAGAACCCCCTTGACCCTTATTGCCGGTCCCATAAACAGACTTCTAAAAGACAAACAATCATTGTCCAATGAAATGGTTGAGACTCTTCAGAAGATTTCTAACCAAACTGCATATATGAGGCACGTAATAAATATGGTACTTGATATACGGAAGCTTGACCAAGGCATAAGTGATATGAATTATAAAGCGACGAATGTTATTACATTTATTGAGGAGATATATTCCGAATTTGAAGAAGTGTATCGTCAGAAGAGAGTCAATCTGGTATTTGAGAACACGACTTCGAATCTTACAATCTGGATGGATCAGCTAAAAATTAAAATTATACTGGCCAACTTGCTGAATAATGCTTTAAAATTTTCAGAAAGCCATTCTACCGTAAGGATTACTCTATCTACAATAAAAGGGAATGTTGAAATTAATATTATCGACCAAGGAATTGGACTCGAAAAAAGCGATTTCGAAAATCTCTTTTCAGCCTACTACCAAGGTATGCACAACAAGGAGGGAAATGGAATTGGATTATATTACTCACGCATGTTAATTACATTGATGGGAGGAGAAATTATTGCTTCAAACAACGAACATGGAGGAGCTACTTTCTCTGTTAGATTTCCACTAAATAATCGATCAAACGTTTCTCCAAAAGATGAAGCTAAACAAAAATCACCTAAAAATATTGAGCCCTTAAATAAACTAAAGACAAATGACTTTTCAATATTAATAGTAGAAGATATCCCTGAAATGCAAAGTTATTTATCACAAGAACTGAAAACAGCATTTAGTAATATTTATATTAGTCAGAACGGAAAAGAAGCATATGAATTACTTAAATCAAAAAAAATAGACATTGTTGTAAGTGATATCATGATGCCTGAAATGAATGGTTACGAATTATGTTCGTCAATAAAACAAGACATTGAATTATCTCATATTCCAGTAGTACTACTGACGGCTTTATGTGAGGATCATAATTTAAAAAATGGATATGCATGCGGGGCGAACGCCTATTTACCGAAACCATTCGATTCTGACTCCTTGATACATCTTCTGTACACATTAATTAATCAGCAAATCAGTTTAAAAGATCAATTTAAAAAAACAAGCTTTGCTATAATTCCAGAGGAATTGCCCCATTCGAATTTAGATAAAGTTTTTATCGAGAAACTGATTCAAGTCATTGATGAGAACATTCAACAGCCAGAATTAGATGTTGATTTCATTTGTAATAGAATGGCTGTAAGCAGGTCGACACTTTATTCTAAAATGAAAACATACATCGGAAAAGGAGTAAAGGAACTGGTGAATGAAATCAGAATCGAAAAAGCAAAAACACTTCTGAGAAAAACAGATCTACCGATTTGTGATATTGCAGAGAAAGTTGGATTTTCTCAACAACGCTATTTTAGTAGAATCTTTAAGTCTGAAGTTGGGATAACTCCTAGTGAATTTCGTTCTGAAGAAAGAAGCTTTTGAAATATAGAAATATCCTGAATCTCAAAGTGCCCCCAAAAGTTTTGTCTAACTTTTGGGGGCACTTCATGTTCTATACAGCTTCCTACTTTTATGTTAACACATACACATTTAACCAAACTAATCATGTAGCAGTACTTAGTTCTAATCTGCTCGTATAAACTCTGAGTTTGGCCAGAGCAATAACGATTGCTACCACAATATAACTCAAAAAGCTTAAATTATACCATTTTAAACAAATGTGCACATAAATAGAACAAATATACACATCATCAAAGACAATTAGAGGTAGTTTCGTCGTTACAAAAACGGTACAACTAAGCGTTTCAATCTTTCATGATACAAAGATTACTTTTTTACAATCTAAAAGAAACAACTATTCATTAAACTTAAAATAAAACATGAACCAAAAAAAACTATTAACCTACCTGATGGCTCCACTCTTTCTGGCATCGTGCGAGAGAGAATTTGTTGAAAGAGCTCCCGAGTTGATTTCTGCTGGAGAGAGCGGATTTAAAATTGTACAAGCCTATGATCTTGGAGAGAAATACAGCATCCCTTTATCTATAGCACGAGGAGGTCTCAATTTCCAAAATAGCCAATTTGACTTTATTGTTGATGAGGGGTATCTTGACTCAATAAACACTGTAAACAGAACTTCGTACAAAATTCTGCCAACAAACTGCTATGAAATAAAATTAAAGAAGAAAGATATTACTGATGAATCCAGCTCATATGTAGAAGTAGGTGAAATTATCTATGATCCAGCACAAATTGCTCAAATTAGCGATTTTAATACAATCGAATACACTATACCTCTTCGACTAAAAACCATCAATATACCAACAAATCCTCGAAGAGATGTATGTATCTATGCTTTCGAAATTGCTCAGGCTAAAGTTACCTACAAAGGACGAAACGAATCTTTTACTCTCGAACAGGATGACTTTACTATTGAGCAAAGTGCAGAAACAAACTTTCCTAACAGATGGAGTTTAGAAGGTGTTCTGAAAATCGAAGATGAGAACTATGTGAATAACTACAATGAAAGAAATGGAACTTTTCTTTCAACTATTCCATCAAACTTTCTGATTGTATCAAATATCAACATATTATCAGATAAAACGTCTGGCTCAGGAAGTGTAACCATTAAAAAAGAAATTCTACCAGGCAACTACTTGCTACCAATTACTATTTCAGAATTAAATGGAACCAATGGAGCAAGTATAGCGTTGGATGCAACCGAAGTTTCTGAAAAGACAGTAATAAAATTAGGAAACCAAATCAACAGAGCAAACTGGAACATTACAGCAAACACAGAAGAGCTTACAGGTGAAGGGGCTAACAATGGACATGCAATTCATGCGATTGATGGAAACAATGCCACATTCTGGCATAGCAAATGGAGTGGTGGAACAGATGCTCCACCTTACATTCTGACAGTTGATATGAAAAAATCAAATACAATATCTCAGATTGGACTAATTGCCAGACAAAATGCAGTAACCCGTATGAATATCGATTTCATGATCAGTGAAGATGGGATTGCTTGGAAAACAGTAGGTAAATACTTTATGGATGGAAGTATTAAGACAGAGCTAATTGTTCCACTAAAAACAGAAAATGGCAGATTCATAAAATGTACTGTAACATCATTAAGTGGTGCTAATGTAGGACATTTGGCAGAATTGAAAGCTTATGGTATTGAAAACTAAAAACCACACAATCAAAAATATGACTTATTTAATAAAAACCAAAAGACTACTACTGATCAATTTATTTCTTTTGATCGTATCTGGGATTTTTGCACAACAAAAAACAACTTTCGTTGGTGTTATTACAGACGAAAGCGATCTTCCTCTAATTGGTGCCCAAGTTATCGTAAAAGGCACTTCCAATGGAGCCGCAACTGATTTTGATGGAAATTATAAACTAACTGCATCTAAAGGTGAACTCTTAGAGGTTAGTTATATTGGCTATAAGAAAATCGAAAAAAGATATAATGGCGAAAAAATTCTAAACTTTAAGCTTGATCCCGAGTCCGAATTACTTCAAGACGTTACAATCGTAGGGTATGGTCGTCAGAAGAAAAGTAGTGTCGTGAGTTCAATCAACAATATCACGACAAAAGAGTTAGCCATTTCTCCATCACGAAATCTAACGAATAACCTTGCTGGTAAAGTTTCAGGGCTTATTGCTGTACAACGTTCAGGAGAACCAGGCTACGATAACTCCGATTTCTGGATTCGAGGAGTAAGCTCTTTCAAAGGAGGAACAAATCCTCTAATTCTCGTAGATGGGGTTCCACGATCTATGTCTGATATTGAAGTTGATGAAATTGAAACATTTACACTTCTAAAAGATGCGGCAGCTACAGCTGTTTATGGGGCTGAAGGTGCAAATGGTGTAATTCTTATCACGTCTAAACGAGGCTTGGAAGAAGCTCCAAGAATTTCTTTTCGTGGAGAGCTTACGACTCTACAACCGACTCGTCTACCTAAATTCATGAATTCAGCAGAATCTCTTAGACTTTATAATGAAGCCTTAAATAACGAAGGAAAAGAAAGTATCTATTCGGATGAATTAATTGGCATGTACGAATCGGGTATTGACCGTGACTTGTATCCTGACACAGATTGGTTAGGTGGAATGTTACGTGATAATACATTTAATATGCGTTATACGCTAAATGTGCGTGGTGGAGCTAAAAGAGCTAAATATTTTGTTTCGGGAGCTTACTTTAAAGAAAATGGTATATTCAATTCGAACGACTTAGCAAACTACAACACGAATATTGGTCTGGAACGCTATAATCTTAGAAGTAACATTGACTTTGAGGCATCAAAAACTACAAATATCGGAGTAGATGTCAGTGGCCAATACTTGAAAACAAATTATCCAGGTGTAGCAACAAGTGAAATATTTCGTTCAATGTGTTTGACTCCACCATTTATTATGCCAATGTATTATTCGGATGGTACTATCGCGGGGCATCCACGTCCTTCCAGTACTCGTTCAAACCCATACAATAAGCTAATGCATTCAGGATATGCACAAGAATGGAGAAGTAATATCCAGTCAAAAGTCCAATTAGATCAGAATCTAAAGTTTATTACTCAAGGCTTAAGCTTTAAAGCCGGTTTAAGCTTTGATGCAGATATGCTATATGCATCAAGACGAACTAAAACGCCAACTCAATTTGTTGCTACCGGACGAGATGAGAATGGGAACTTAACCTATAAAAAGACCGTAGAAGGTAGTGATATCCTAAGTGATTCGAACAGTAGTAGCTCAAACAAACGTATCTATTTTGAGACATCTTTCAATTACAAAAGAACTTTTGCTGAAAAACACGACGTTACAGGGCTTTTACTTTACATGCACAAAGACAGACAAGACCAAGGAAGCTACCTTCCATACCGTAAACAAGGTTTTGTAGGACGTTTTGCATATGGTTATGACGATAGATATTTCATTGAAGGAAGTTTTGGATACACAGGATCTGAGACATTTGCAGAAGGAAATCGTTTTGGAATTTTCCCAGCAGCTGGTGTGAGCTGGTATTTAAGCAACGAGGATTTCTATGCTTCATCAGCAATAAATGAAATCATGAATAAATTTAAGATGAGAGCATCGGTTGGTCGTACAGGTAATGACAATACTGGGGGAAACCGTTTTATGTACCGAGGTACAATGGCAAATGGTTCGGGTTACGACTTAGGATATAATAATAATGGCGCTATGGGAGGTATCGGGAATGGTATCATTGAAAACCTTTTTGAAGCACCTTATCTAACATGGGAGATTGAAGTAAAACAGAACTACGGTATTGACTTAGGGTTCCTTAATAATAAAATTGATATCCAGGCTGACTATTTCAAAAATCGTCGCCATAATATTTTATTACAGCGAGCTACAGTTTCTAATGTTACCGGATTCCATCAAATGCCTTGGCAAAACTATGGTATCGTGGAAAACCAAGGGATGGATGCCAGTATTAATATCAATCATCGTGTAGGACAGGTAAACCTAAGTGCAAGAGGTAATTTCACATTTGCTCGAAATAAGATTATAGAATATGACCAAATTCCACAAATTTATCCTTGGCTGGAGAAAAAAGGAACAAGGTTAAATTCTTGGAAACTATTTATTGCGGATGGCCTTTACACGCATGATGACTTTATTATTAAAGGAGAGGGATTGAACAAAACCTATGAACTGAAACCTGGAGTTGTTCCTGGCCTATCTACAGGATTACGCCCTGGTGATATTAAATATAAAGACTTAAATGGTGATGGTAAAATTGACAGTAACGACCAAATGGAAGATGTTGGTCATCCTTCAGTACCCGAAATTGTATACGGTTTTGGCTTAAATGCTGAATGGAAAGGTCTTTATGCCGGAATATTCTTTCAAGGAGCAGGTAATACATCTACCGTACTTGGAGCCAATACTCCTGAAGCATTTTTCCCGTTCCAATGGGGTGTAGAAGAATCTTCTTCAAGAGATGTGGTTGCAGACCGATGGACTGAGGCTAATCCAAGCCAAAATGTAATGTTCCCTCGTTTACACACCGGTCAGTTTTTCAACAATACTGCGGCAAGTACATGGTGGCAGAGAGACGCAAGTTTCATTCGTTTGAAAAATATCGAAGTTGGATACACTTTCAATCAAAAAACTTTATCAAAAATGCGTCTGAAAGGACTTCGCGTATATATGTTAGGAAACAACCTTTTCGTTTGGGACAAAATCAAAATGTGGGATCCTGAATTAGGTAACGGAAATGGAGGTTTTGCTTATCCATTAAACAGAACATTTACTTTCGGAGTTGACTTCACAATTTAATAAAAAACAAGCACAATGAAAATCTCAAAAAAAATAAAACAACTATTACTTGCGGCAATGATTGCTACTGCAACTACCGGATGCTCATATCTTGATGTATCCGATCAATTAGCTGCAGAATTAAATATGGAAGAAGTTTTTAATAACACAAGCTATACACGCCGTTTTCATCGCTATATCTATAGTGGCCTTCCGAATTACTCTCACATTATCCTCGACGGTTCTTATGCTGGATTAAATGGGTTAGATAACCCATGGCCTGCAATCTGTGATGAATTAAAGAATGCTCAAGGCAATACAAAAGATGTTGGTGCAGTGGGTTACCATGCAGGAAATGCGGACTTCTCCAGATGGCATCTATATAAACAAATTCGTCAAGCAAATCTTTTCCTCGAGAATGCTCACACAATTCCACCATCAGGGGATACTGACTTTATTGATGAAAATGAATTAGCACTACTTAAGAATGAAGCTCGCTTCCTACGTGCATATTATCATTATTTGCTATTTGAACTATATGGCTCTGCTCCGATCATGGATAAGAGTATCTCTCCAAATGATCCGGACCTGGATTTCTACAGAGCCTCAGTTGATGAGATGATAGCTTTTATAGATTCTGAGTTGAATGCATGTATGGAACTACTTCCGGAAACAGAGCCTAAAGAAAGAGCATCTGCTCCGACAAAATCAGCGGCTCTTGCTATTCTTGCGAAACTTCATGTTTACGCAGCGAGTCCATTGTATAACGGAGATTATTTTGAAGCGGTTCAACTACGTGATAATACCGGTAAACAACTATTCCCTGAGAAAGATCCTGCAAAATGGGAGAAAGCTAAATCTGCATTAGAACAACTACTATCATACTGTGAAGGCAAGCATGAGCTATATACAGTTTTCAATGATAAAGGTGAAATAAATCCAGAGGAAT
>JBOFXU010000146.1:0-3769 GCA_051654305.1 Bacteroidales bacterium
AAATCAAAGTGGTGCTTTGCTCGATACTTCCGGCAGCCGAATATCCGTGGCGCAATCAGATCGATGCAGTCGGTAATATCCGTGAGGTTAACCGCATGCTGAAGGAGTATGCAAAGCAAAAAAAAATCACATATGTAGATCTTTATGAGAAGATGAAAGATAGTCGCAATGGGCTTTCAAAAGAACTGAGCTCAGATGAGGTTCATCTTACGCCAAAAGGATACGAGGTTATGGAACAGATTCTTTTGCCCTACATCAAGTAAAAAAGAAAAAGCAGGGTACGTATCCAAACACTTGGAAATACCCTGCTAATCATACGTTCTATTTCTAAGAATAAAATGGAACGGATAAGAAAAAAGGTCATCCTGAAGTTCAGGATGACCTTTTTTATGTGTGATTTATTTCAACGGAGCAATACGCAATACGTACTTATACTCTCCTGGTACAGAAATACAATACTCTTCGAGTGTATCGGGTCCGCAACTTGCATTTCCAATACCTCTTTGCATCGCATCAAAGTGAACGATGATCTCTTTGCGAGGGGTAAGCTCCCATTCGTGACCTGCTTCTTTCATTACTAAATCAGTATCTTTGAAATGCAGTGCCGAAAAGGCTACTTTTCCTTCAGTTGTAAATACAACGCCTGAATTATCGTCAGACTTGAAAGTCACCGAACGAATTTCCTCTCTGTTCCCCATGGTCTGAGGCTTCACATAGTGTTCTTTCATGTCGGTAACTGTAGTGTTGTACAGTCCTACAAAAGATGCTGTTTTGCGGTCAATATAGTTTTCGTAAGGACCTCTGCCGTAATATTCTACTTGCTCAAACTGAGGCGCTAATGAGAATGAGAGACCCACGCGACGAATATTCTTCTTGATAGGCATAAATCGAGTCTGAACATCCACCGTTCCATTGGCATAGATCGTATAGTCCATTTCGTACGAACAAAGCTTATCTACGGTAGACTTTGTATTTACTTTCACGATTTTTTTGCCTTCTTCGTATTTCCAGCTTAGAGAAACCCCTGAAAAATGGATCGTATCTTGTTTTTGGCGATCATTCTCGATGTAACGGAAACCATCAAACTCAAATCCGTTGTTCTCGTAAATCAGTTCCTGAGCTCCATAAACGAGTGAGATAAGTTTTGAAGTCTGTTTGTCAAAAGCAAGACTAAAACCTGCACCCTCTACTGAAACTTTATTTGACTTATCAGTAACTTTCAATGTACTGTTCATGGTCTTTGTTTCAAGTACAGGCAACGACTGAGGGCTTGTTAGAGCAAACTGTTCTGAGGCCATCACTGCGCCACGTTTCGCCCAAGACTCGTCAGCTTTCAATGTCAGATAAACATTAAGCATATATTCGCCTGATTGTGGCTCTGAAATCGTATAAGGAATAGTCACATCAGTTGCTTCACCTGGTTTAAGAGCCGGTGCATTCATTACCCCCGAAGCAACTTCTTTTCCATTACGCAACACTTTCCAGTTCAAATCAAATACATCTAATGAAATAAAGTTGTATTTGTTTCGGATATTTATCTGTTTCTTTTCAGCGTTGAGACCTGAGAAAGCTACATATTGATATACCTTCTTCATTTCTGCCAATTTCGGTGTTTCGGCTCTGTCAGCTGTCAGAATACCATTACTACAGAAATTACCTTGATGAGGACCCGGGAAATCATATCCGGTGTAAAGTCCTTTGATGTTACCAGAAAGAATCTCTGATGGTTTGTAGATCGCCTGATCCACCCAATCCCAGATACATCCACCGATAATGCGGTTACTTTGCTCGATAAGAGTCCAGTATTCCTGAAGGTTACCCATAGCATTACCCATAGCATGGGCATACTCACAAATGAAGTGAGGACGAGTTTCTTCGTTCGTATCCAGTTTACGCAACTCTGCAAGTGAAGGATACATATTTGAAGTCATGTCTGTGTGGTTCCAGCTACCCTGTCCTTCATAATGAATGATACGATTATCGATCGAACGAACAGCATCATAAGCTGCTGCAAAATTCGGCCCATCACCACTCTCATTTCCTAAAGACCAGAATACGACTGACGGATGATTGCGATCGCGCAATACCATACGTTCAGCACGATCAGCAAACGCTGGAGCCCACTCTGGCATGCTACTGATTTTAGTATTCGCATGACACTCAATATCTGCTTCGTCTACGGCATAAACGCCATAATAATCAAGCATTGCATAAAATTTAGCTTGATTCGGATAGTGACTTGTTCGAACCGTATTTATATTGTTCTGTTTAAACAATGTGACATCACGAAGCATACTCTCTACATCAACTGCACGCCCCAATAGTGGGTGTGTATCGTGACGATTTACGCCCTTGAAGTAAACAAGCTGTCCGTTGATATAGACTTTCTTATTTTTAATTTCGATATGTCTGAATCCATATTTCGTAGAGAAGACTTGTAGCTCTTTCCCTTTTTTGTCCATCAAACGGAAGTGTACAGTGTAGAGGTTAGGAGTCTCAGCGGTCCACAATTTCAAGCCGGACAGTGACGTAGGAAAAGTGATCTTTTGCTCTTGTCCTGCAAGAAGTTTCAATTCTTCCTTAGGAGAAGTATATACAAGCTTACCGGAAGGATCCAGCAATTCGATCTGTACACTTGTTGCAGTTTTCTTTGCAGAGCGATTGTTAACCCACGTCTCTACTTTGAAATTTCCTGAGCTGTAGTCTGCTGCGGTCAATTCAGAAGTGATGTAGTGATCACGAATGAATGTTTTAGGTACGGCAGTCAGAAATACATCGCGGTAGATTCCACTCATACGGAACATATCCTGACACTCCAGATAACTTCCGTCACTCCATCTGAATACCTGAACTGACAAGTTATTTTTTCCCGGACGAGCAGCTTTTGTAATATCAAAAATATGATCGTTATTTGCCCCCTGTGTATATCCGACAAACTCACCGTTCACCCACACATAAGCAGCACTATAGATTCCTCCGAAGTTCAAAAATATCTCTTTATCTCCCCATGATTCCGAAATTTCGAAATCTCTACGGTATGATCCAACCGGATTTACACCATATCCCGAGTAACCTTTACGACGCTCAATTTTTGGAGGAGTGTTTGCATGAGGATACTCCACATTGCAGTAGATAGGCTGTCCGTATCCCTTCATCTCCCAATTGGATGGAACTGAGATTGTGTTCCACTCGCTCACATCAAAACTATTTTCAAAAAATGAGAGCGGACGTAATGATGGTTCTTCGACCCAGTTAAATTTCCAGTCGCCATTGAGAGACTGATAAAGATCTGATGCTGGAGATAACCACGGGGTAGCGTAGTAAGCATCTTTTTTCATACTTTCAGTAGAAAGATAAGGTACGTAGGTTGCGTGACCTTTTTCTTTATTTACTTCAAAAACTGACTCATTCTCCCAGTACTCGGGAGGGAAAGATCCCTGCGCTGTAGCTGGCAACGAAAAGAAGAAGTTCAGAAGCAATAAATAAAAAAACAATCGTGATTTATTCATATGATATTTTTAAAGTTGTGAAGCTAAATTGTGCTCTTTTTCAAATTTCTCAATAAAGATAACCATATTCCAAACAGATCATAAACATTTACGATACATTAACGAAATAATATAAGTAAAACAAAAAGGGTTACCCGGAATAAACCGGATAACCCTTTTCGCTATAGCTAAATTCAGAACGAACTTAATATTGCTCTGACTCGTTCGGAAAATCACTTGATTTCACATCTTCGATGTAATTCCCAACAGCCTCGATAATC
>JBOFXU010000147.1:0-8271 GCA_051654305.1 Bacteroidales bacterium
CCTAAAATAAGGCTAAACAATAGAAATGTTAATCTTCTCATAAAACAATCTACTTGTTAAACATATAAATAATATACTCTTAAAAAAAATCAAATCAAATAAGTCTGCCCCGTTGTGTATCTTATTCGATACACAAAGAATCAGCTGCATTTTTCACTTCTATCCGGAGATAAAGATTCAACTACCTGAATTACTCGGATGCATTCAACCAATTTTTCTTTACTCATTCACTGCTAATTTAAAATTACTTACATTTCAGACTATACAAAATCAACATTCCTAATAAAAGTTCCGGAAAACTCGTTTTCCACACCAGATTCAATATGTTAACCATTTGAAATTAGCACATACTTATGCATTCCTTTGGCAAATGTAATAATTTTAATTTATAAACAAAATTTTCATATACTTTTTTGCAATATTTTTTTACATATACATCAAAGAAACACCCATACAATAACTAATTATCACTATAACACAATATTTTAAAGCAATATGTTATACATATCAAAATAAACGAGAAGAATAGTTGGCTAAAAACCTTATAAAGGAAAGCAAAAATAAAAGAGTCAAAAAGCAGAGTATTTAAACAGGAACAGAGGAAAGAACCTAAGAGCTATTTATTTTATAACTTGCCACTTATTAAAAAACATATTCGGGGTATTTTTAGTTACTTATGTTTAACCAAAACAGAAAATAAGTCGGATCACATTTTATCATTTTAAGATTTATTCATTCATGCAAAAACAACTACAACACAATATTTATACATCTCTAAAAAAAATAAGTAAAAGCAAATCCATCCGAGGAAATCATTGATTTTAAATACTTAAACCTCCATCTAGGAGAAATAAAACAACTATTAATTAATTTATACAATCTATTTTTATACAACATACTACTGCACATATAGACTTCACTTGAGCTATTCCCCCAAAAAATACCTGAAAAAAGTCGCCTGAAACGAAATCAGGTTTCCAAAACCACTGATAATCATACCATAAATATTCAAACCCGGACGATAAAACAAAAAAAAGCCTTCGTTTGTCTATCAACAAACGAAGGCTTTATGTAAATCATCTCACAGAGATATCATTATTTTCCTTTTGTCGTATCACTACGTCTGCCTCTGTTAAAGCTTCTGTAGTCATCGTACTCTATTTCAACATCTGGCTCAATCAACTGATCGCGGTGCTCACACTCAAACTGAATATACTTAATATTCAATCCTCGCTCCAGCCATTGTTGTTCGTAACAGGTGCGAATAGACAAAATATCATCCGCCATACCCGAGTGATACAAATCATCTGTACAAACATTAACCGGATAGTTGTTAGCTTCTACCATATACTTAGTATAAGTAAACAGGAAGTTACTATCACATTTCAGGTGAATCAATCCCTGAGGTGTAAGAATCTGACGGTACAATTCCATGAAGCGGGTTGAAGTCAGACGTTTTCTCACTTTTTTCATTTGAGGATCCGGGAATGTAATCCAGATCTCAGCAACTTCACCTTCAGCAAAAAAATGATTGATCAGCTCAATATCGGTACGCAGAAAAGCCACATTCGAAATTCCATCGAGATAAGACTCTTTTGCTCCTGCCCACATACGAGCACCTTTAATATCGACACCAATGAAGTTTTTCTCCGGGAATTTACGCGCTAAACCCACTGCATACTCTCCACGTCCACAACCCAATTCAAGAACAATCGGGTTATCATTTTTAAAGAAATCACTATTCCATTTCCCTTTTAGATCGAAGCCTTTTTCTTTTAAAGCAGCGAAAGGAAATTGAAAGACGTGAGGATAAGAGTTCATATCATCGAACTTCTTTAGCTTATTCTTTCCCATATACTTTAATATAATCTATCTTTACGTATTTATTTGCGTCGTATTGGTTGCAAATTTAAGCATCTCTGCTCAATTGCAAAAAACACAGGCAACAAAAGTTGTATATGATTTGATTTTGTTGTATCAATATCAGTAATTTATTACTTTTGCCAACTGAATACTAATGATTAATAATGAAAAAAACAATAGAGCAATTTGAACACGTAATCGGAGTGTGCAGAGATCTGTATGCAAACAAATTAAAAGATTACGGTGCCGCATGGAGAATTATGCGCCCGCAATCGATTACGGATCAGATTTATATAAAAGCAAACCGGATCAGATCCCTCGAGACCAAAGGCACTTCCAAAATCGATGAAGGGATTCGTAGCGAATTCATCGGAATAGTGAATTATGGCATTATGGGGATCATTCAGCTACATTTGGGATATACAGATACGGCAGACTTGGAGTTTGAAAAGGCATTAGCACTGTACGATCAGTACATGACAACAACCAAAGAGTTGATGTATGCTAAGAATCACGATTACGACGAAGCATGGCGCAGTATGCGCATCAGCTCCTACACGGATTTGATTCTGATGAAAATCCACCGGACCAAACAGATAGAGAACAATCATGGTGAGACACTTGTTTCTGAAGGTGTAGACGCAAACTACATGGACATGGTAAACTACGCTTTATTTGGTTTGATCAAATTAGAATATGGAGAATAAAACAGAAAACAAAAAAGGGTTCGGGGCCTGGTATTTCAAAGCCGGGACTGTGATATCTCGCCTTCTACTGGGCAGCACATTCATCTTCTCGGGATTTTCAAAAGCGATTGACCCCACAGGTTCAGCGATAAAATTCAGTGAGTACTTTCATAGCTTCGGACTCGAATCTCTTGTTTTTCTGGCGATGCCAGGATCCGTACTGCTTGCTGCCATTGAATTTTTAATCGGAGCAAACTTGTTATTGGGTAACAGCTGGAGAAAAAACTGCTATGCAGCACTGATAATCATGTTATTCATGACCCCGCTGACGTTGTATCTGGCGATTGCCAATCCTGTTTCGGATTGTGGATGCTTTGGAGATGCACTACATCTGACCAACTGGGAAACCTTCTTCAAGAATGTGATTCTGTTGTCAGCTGCTTTGTATTTAGTTCGGGTAAAATCCCTGATTTTCCATATTTACTCTCGAAGTTTCCAATGGTTCATCAGCACGCTGATCTTTTTGTTTTCTTTGCTTATCTCTTTGATTTCACTCAACCATGTACCTTTGATTGATTTCAGAGCCTACAAAGTGGGAACAAACATTGCCGAAGGCATGCAAATCCCTGAAGGAGTAAAAGGCGATGAGTACGAAACTATTTTCATTTATGAGAAGACCGGAAAACAGCAAGAGTTTACTCTCGAAAACTATCCGGCAAATGATTCGACCTGGAAATTCGTAGATTCAAAAAGTAAGCTAATAAAGAAGGGGTACACTCCTCCTATACATGATCTGGTTTTACTCGATGAGAACGGTACAGATATTTTGCAGGATATTCTGCAGGACACAAGCTATATGTTTCTGCTTATCGCTCCCGACCTTCGGGTTGCCGATGACGCCAACATTGATAAGATCAATGACCTTTACGACTACTGTCTCGACCACGGCTATCCGTTTTACGGGGTAACCTCTTCCACTAATACACCTGTGTATGAATGGCGGGATAATACCGGAGCGGAATACCCGTTCTTACTTTCGGACGAGACAACACTAAAAACGATTATCAGACCGAATCCGGGATTGATGATCATAAAAAATGGCAATATCATTGCCAAATGGAATGCAGCAGATATTGCATCCGAAGAGGAAATTGCCCAACTATTGGCTAATCCTCAGGAATTTGAACAGAAAGCCCGCTCCTATTATCGCTTTGTATGGGTGCTGATTATCCTGTTTATTGCGCTTCTGCTCTTCCTGTTAATTACAGAAAAATCTGTCGGTGCTCTGATTAATCGCTTCTTTTATAAACGAAGAAAGAATGAGAATCTGACTACTGATACTATTAATTTACATACCAAAAAAGAGATTATTATGAGAAGAAAAATCGTAGCAGGGAACTGGAAAATGAACAAAACCTTGCAAGAAGGAATGGAACTTGCGAAAGAATTGAAAGCAGCTTTAGAAGGTAAAACTGTGAATTGTGATGTTGTTATCGGAACTCCATTCATCCACCTTGCATCAGTTTCTGCTGAGGTTGAAGGATCTGTAATCAACGTATCTGCTCAAAACTGTGCAGACAAAACTTCAGGAGCTTATACAGGTGAAGTTTCTGCTTCTATGGTAGCTTCTACAGGTGCGAAATACGTTATTCTTGGTCACTCTGAGCGTCGTGCATACTATGGCGAAACAACAGAGATGCTTAAAGAAAAAACACTTCTTACTTTGGCTAACAACCTGACTCCAATCTTCTGTATTGGTGAAGTATTGGAAGAGAGAGAAGCTGAGAAACACTTCGAAGTGGTTAAACAACAAATCGAAGAGTCTCTATTCAACCTTTCTGCTGAAGATTTCGGTAAAATCGTTCTTGCTTACGAACCAGTTTGGGCTATCGGAACAGGTAAAACTGCAAGTCCTGCTCAAGCACAGGAAATTCACGCGTTCATTCGCAAAACTGTTGCTGAAAAATACGGACAAGAAGTAGCTGACAAAACAGCAATCCTTTACGGTGGTAGCTGTAACGGCGGTAACGCGAAAGAGCTTTTCGCTAACCCGGATGTTGATGGTGGCTTGATCGGTGGAGCTTCATTGACTGTTGACGCATTCATGCAAATCATCACTGCATGCTAATCTATTCTCTCTGAGAATTATAAAAGCATAAAAATCAGAAACTAAAGGTAATTGCAACTGCTTTTGCCTTTAGTTTTTCTAATTTTAAAGATTATGAGAAATGTTGTAACACTATTTTTATTGCTTTTCATCGCTGTTATGCCTATCTTCGGGCAAACATACGGAGAGCAGGATTCGACTATCCTTCATGCACTCAGCGCCCCTAAGATCGGTCAGGGAATTGTGGTGATTAATCAATCCAATGCAATTACCGGACTTATCGGTACTCGCTCACTCAATAGAAGCAAAGAGCCCTATACTCAAGCGGGGTACAGAGTACAGGTTTTTTCGGGTAATAACCAAAACAAATCAAAGGACGAAGCTTTTTACAAAGAGAGCAGAGTTAAATCCATGTTTCCGGAAACAGAAACATACGTCACTTTCAAATCTCCTTTCTGGAGACTTCGGATCGGGAACTTCAGAAATTTTGAAGAGGCAGATCAGACAATGAGAAAACTGAAAAGAGCCTTCCCTCAATTCGGAAAAGAGATGTATGTAGTTAAAGATGAAATAAAAATAGAGTTCTGATCATGCATCCATTAACACCTGAACAAGAAGAAAAAAGAGAGGCTATTGCCTACCATTACAAAGAAATTATAAAACTTTTAGGCGAAGATGTCGACCGGGAGGGATTAGTAAAAACTCCTGAACGCGTAGCTAAATCGCTTGAATTTCTCACAAAAGGGTATCACCAGGATGCCAAAAAAATTCTACAATCGGCAATGTTCAAAGAAGATTACCGCCAAATGGTAATCGTAAAGGATATTGATTTCTTTTCGATGTGCGAACACCATGTTCTTCCGTTTTTCGGGAAAGTACACATCGCTTATATTCCGAACGGATATATTACAGGTCTGAGCAAAATTGCACGGATCGTTGAAGTCTTTGCACGTCGAATGCAAGTGCAGGAGCGTATGACTACGCAAATTAAAGAATGCATTCAGGACACTCTTAATCCTTTAGGAGTGATGGTCGTTATTGAAGCTCAACACACCTGCATGCAAATGCGCGGCGTGGAAAAACAGAACTCCGTGACGACGACTTCCGATTTTACGGGAGCTTTTAATCAGGCAAAAACACGTGAAGAGTTTATGACTCTGATCCGTATGAAATAGATCCCAGAATAAAACCAATGCGATCCATATGAAATTAAAACTACTTCTTCTTTCATTAAGTATTATGTCTATGACAAACGCACAGAACCCTTTTTTAGGAAAGTATAAAACACCGCATGAAACCGTGCCGTTCGACAAAATTAAATTCGAACATTACGAGCCTGCTTTTGACGAGGGCGTAAAACGCCATCAAAAGGAGATTGATGCGATTGTAAATAATCCGGCTGCACCGACATTCGAAAACACAATTGTAGCACTGGAGAAATCGGGTGAACTTTTGTCTCGCGTTAGCAGCGTATTCTTCAATCTGAACAGCAGCGAGAGCAACGATCAGATGATGGATTTATCTCAAAAACTTTCTCCGAAACTTTCGGAGCACTCCAATAATATCAACCTGAACGAGAAACTTTTTGTACGCGTTAAAGCGGTTTATGATCAAAAAGACAAATTAGGACTGAATGCCGAAGATTTGAAACTTCTTGAAAATGCCTACAAAGGTTTTGTGAAAAGAGGGGCTAATCTGAACGATACTGATAAGGACAAATACCGTACGATCAGCATGGAGATGAGCAAAGCTACACTCTCTTTCGGGCAGAACGTATTGAAAGAAACAAATAAATATGAGTTGACGGTTGAAAATATCGCAGATCTAAAAGGGCTTCCTCAGCGTGAAATCGATGGGGCAAAAGCAAGAGCGGAAGCAAAAGGACAAACAGGATACCTGTTCAACCTAAGCGCTCCGGTATATATTCCTTTCATGCGCTATGTTGAAAACCGCGACCTGAGACAACAACTTTGGACGGCTTACAACTCTCGTTGTATGAACGGTGGTGAGTTTGACAATAAAGAAAATATCAAAGACATCGTAAACCTTCGTCTGGCAAATGCTCAACTGTTCGGTAAAAAGAATTATGCTGAAATGGTTCTTGAAGACCGTATGGCAAAACAGCCTGAGAATGTGTATAAGCTATTGAATGATCTGTTAAATGCATTCAAACCTACAGCGATGCAGGAAGTAGCTGAGCTGAAAGGCTTTGCCGTAGGTCGTGAAGGTAAGAATATTGATATTATGCCTTGGGACTGGTCTTTCTATTCTGAAAAACTGAAAGACTCAAAATTCCAGATCAACGATGAGATGCTTCGTCCATACTTCGAACTTAACAGCGTGATCAATGGTGTATTTGGACTAACAACCGACCTTTACGGAGTAACTTTCAAAGAGAATAAGAAAATTCCGGTGTACCATCCGGAAGTAAAAGCATACGAAGTATTCGATAACGATGGTAAATTCCTTTCGGTACTTTATGCTGATTTCCACCCTCGTGCCGGCAAACGCCCGGGTGCCTGGATGACTGAATTCAAAGGTCAGTGGAAAGACAAAGGCAAAAACAGCCGTCCGCACGTGACTATAGTAATGAACTTTACGCGTCCGACTGCCGACACGCCTGCTTTGCTTACTTACGATGAGGTTGAAACATTCTTGCACGAATTTGGACATGCTATTCACGGTATGTTTGCAAACACTACTTACGAATCTATGTCAGGAACAAGCGTTTACCGCGACTTCGTAGAGCTTCCTTCTCAGATTATGGAGAACTGGTTGCCTGAAAAAGAGTTTCTGGATAAATTTGCAGTTCACTACAAAACTGGTGAGAAAATTCCTGCTGAATACATCGAAAAGATCGTAGCATCTAACAACTTCAACACAGGTTACGCTTGCCTGCGTCAGATTAGTTTCGGACTAAATGATATGGCATGGCACACTTTGGACAGCAAATTTGAAGGGGATATCAACTCATTTGAACAGGCATCGATCGCTTCAACTCAAATGTTCCCGATCATTGAAGGTACATCATTATCTCCTGCATTCAGCCACATCTTCTCCGGAGGATACGCTGCAGGATACTACAGCTACAAATGGGCTGAGGTATTAGATGCTGATGCGTACGCTTTCTTCAAAGAAAATGGAATCTTCAACAAAGAGATTGCTAAGAAATTCCGCGATAGCGTGCTTTCTCAGGGTGGTACTCAGGATCCGATGAAACTGTACATTCAGTTCAGAGGTCAGGAACCAACCGTAAAAGCACTGATGGAACGCAGTGGTATTAAAATGTAATCCCAGTAGACCTGAATAAAAAAAGGAGTTACCCCGTTCGGGATAACTCCTTTTTTTGTTTGCTTCAGCAAGCTGACGATTACCGAAACAAAACATCTGATTTGGAATACAGAGAAACTCCCATACTATCGGGATGATTTAGTCATCATCGGTCATCCGTTCCTCTTCAAGTGACTTTCGGACCATCTCTCGTTGCTCTTTCTTCAATCCCGCAACGACCAGTAGGTAGGAGTCCTTAATCCATGTACGAATCAGCCGGTCCGAAACCCCATCCGTAATCTCCACCGAATTCCAGTGACGTTTGTTCATATGATAGCCGGGCAC
>JBOFXU010000148.1:0-15799 GCA_051654305.1 Bacteroidales bacterium
TCGACAATTCTGTCTGAAAGGTATCTTTTATGAATTTAATCGCATGTTCCATTGTCTCAGGAACCATAGTTGGACGATAGTCTTTGGGAAGAAATAAAGCCATAATCTTAGATTTAAAAATTACATATAGTCAATAATAGGTCCATCAAACAAACAAATACCCACATAAATAAGAGCATCAATATCTATTTGATGCAAATATATATTTTTTATTTACACAACGAATAGAAATCATTTTTTTTAATCTCAAGTTGATTATTTTTGGTTCCTATTGCCCTAAGAAGTAGTTTATATCATAAATATATTATTCATATCCAGTATAAAAGACAATTAGATAATAAATTAAAGATTAAAAAGTTAAAAGCAGTTGCAGAATAATAGAAAATATAGAAATCAAGATGATGTTTTTATATTTTTGTAAGCTAATCTGAATAAGTATACCGGACTACGGACAACTAATTCTGAAAGAATAACGAACATGAGCAACGTAACCAATAAAAAAGAACTACTCTTTATCGTAGATATGCAGAACGACTTTTGCCTACCTAACGGAAAACTAAGTGTTCCGGAGGCTATGGGAGATGTAGAAAAGCTAACGCAGTTCATCGAACGAAAAAGTAACACACTTAATGGCATAATCCTCACACAGGACAGCCATCAGGTACAAGATATTGCACACGCTTGTTTCTGGAAAAACAAGCAAGGAGAGCAACCTGCTCCCTTTACCATCATTAAACTCGAGGATCTGATAAACGGAATCTGGAGCACAGCAAACCCGGATCATCAGGAGTGGGCAAAATATTATATTAAAACCCTCGAAGAGAATAAAGAATTTATTCATGTGATCTGGCCCGAACACTGTATCAGCGGTAGCGAAGGAGAAGCTATTGTTCCGGAACTTATGAGCTCGGTGGAATGCTGGGCAAGAAAAGGAAATATTTTTGAGGTTTACCGAAAAGGAGAATTCCCCTACACGGAACACTTTGGAGCACTTCAGGCAAATGTCGTAGTCGAAAATGAACCATCAACACATCTTAATCGTAAGCTTACCGAACGACTGGAAAGTTTTGATGTTATATATGTAGCTGGTGAGGCAAAAAGCCATTGCGTCGCTACAACCATTAAACAAATGTTGAATATTAACGGATTAGCAGCAAGGATGGTTATTCTGGAAGACTGTATGAGTGATGTTGCGGGATTTGAAGGCGCAGCTACACCTATACTACAGGAAGCTATCAGTAAAGGTGCACGCATTGCCAAATCTGTAGAAATAAATTAATAACTTATGATTATTCGTGCTTTTACAGACAACGATTTGTATAAATACACCACCATGAACGCCATACAGCAGTTGTTCCCAACCGCACGCGTTCAGTATAAATTCACAAATCGAGGCGGAACCTCCTTTCCGGAAGGTTTTGCAGAAGAGATGCGTAAAGAGGTCGAGCAAATGGCCTACCTGTATCTGACCAAAGACGAAGAGTTGTTTATTCGCAAACGTTGCTACTTCTTTACTCCCCCATTTATTGATTTACTAAAAGGGTACCGCTTTAATCCCGAAGAGGTAAGTATCTCACAAAACGGGGGCGACCTGGAGGTAAGCATTGAAGGACTTTGGTACAGAACTGTACTTTGGGAAGTTCCTCTGATGTCAATCATTTCTGAACTTTACTACAAAATGACCGGCCAGAAGGAGGCTGAAGGCTGGGAAGAACGTGCGCGAAAAAAAGCAACTTCACTAAAAAATATTGATGCTCGCTTCTCAGAGTTTGGAACACGTAGACGCTTCTCTTTTGATGTGCATGATCGTGTCATTCAGATTCTAAAGGAAAATGCAGGAAATTGCTTTATCGGAACAAGTAATGTTTACCTGGCAATGAAATATAATACAATGGTGATCGGAACTCATCCACATGAATGGTTTATGTACCATGGTGCCCACTATGGCTACCGCATGGCTAACCGCATGGGGATGGAAAACTGGACCAATGTGTATAACGGAGCATTGGGTATTGCTCTTTGTGATACATTTACGACCGATAATTTCTTTCGTTTCTTCGACCGTAAATTTGCGAAGCTATTCGACGGACTTCGCTGGGACAGTGGAGACCCGATTGAATTTACACAAAAGGCACTCGACCGCTATGCTGAGTTGGGTATTGATGCCAAAACAAAAACGATTGTTTACAGCGACTCATTAAATGTAGAACGAGTTCAGAAAATCAAATCGTTTACTCAGGGTAAAATCAGGGATGTCTACGGCATCGGAACAAATCTCACCAATGACGTAGGAGTTAAACCACTAAACATGGTCATCAAGCTGATGAAAGTACAACCTGAAGGATACGACACTCCTGTGCCAGTTGTCAAACTTTCAGACAGTGTTGGAAAATATTCGGGAGATCCGGACGAAATCGATCTATGTTTACGAACAATCAAGATATAATCAAAAGGAGAGAATGTGGGCATTCTCTCCTTTTTTTATTGGCAAATACGAAACAGCAAAGTAAATAAACAAAGGACTACGCAAATCCTTCTAAAATACGATCAAAAGATAAAATCCCGATTAATTTAATATCTTTGCTTAATAACTTTTCAGACACCTTTTAGCGTTAAAAATAAATTGAAACACGATGGTATTAAACTATATCTGGGCAGCATTTTTTCTGATCGCATTTATAATAGCAGCCATAAAGCTGATATTCTTTGGAGAGGTCGATATCTACTCTGCGATCATCGAATCGTCATTTAGTTCGGCAAAACTTGCTTTTGAAATCTCATTAGGACTGACAGGAGTCCTCTCATTATGGTTAGGATTAATGAAAATTGGAGAGAAAGCAGGAGTTATCACCTTCTTTTCAAAATTATTGAGTCCGGTATTCTGCAAACTATTTCCGGACCTTCCCAAAGATCACCCGGCGGGAGGATCTATATTTATGAATCTTTCTGCAAATATGCTGGGATTAGATAATGCCGCAACTCCCCTCGGACTCAAAGCCATGCAGGAAATGCAATCGCTGAATACGGACAAGGAAACAGCAACAAATCCTATGATTATGTTTCTGGTTATGAACACTTCCGGACTCACACTTGTTCCTATAAGTGTGATGGTGTACAGAACTCAACTTGGGGCAACTCACCCTTCAGATGTATTCCTACCCATACTTATAGCCACACTTTGTAGTACAATTGGCGGAGTAGCATGGGTGTGCATCAAGCAAAAAATAAATTTACTACAAAAAGAGCTTTTACTGTTCTTTGGTGGATTTATCGGTTTTATACTATCCATGGTTTATCTGTTTTCAAGCATGGATAATGAAACAGTATCCAAATACTCGACCCTGTTTGCAAACGTCATTCTCTTCTCAATCATCGTCGGTTTTATTTTCTCCGGAGTTAGAAAAAAAATCAATGTGTATGATGCATTTGTAGAAGGCGCTAAAGAGGGATTCAAAACCGCTATAATGATTATACCCTATTTAATTGCAATCCTTGTCGGTGTGGCTGTTTTCAGAGCATCGGGAGCGATGGATCTGCTGATTGGCGGAGTGAAAACCGGATTTGAGTACGTTGGCTGGAACAGTGAGTTTGTGGAAGCATTGCCAACAGCACTGATGAAGCCGCTGAGCGGAAGTGGTGCAAGAGGACTAATGGTCGACGCTATAAATACATTCGGAGCAGACTCCTTTATCGGGAGAATGTGTTCTGTCATTCAAGGATCTACGGATACAACTTTTTATATACTTGCGGTATATTTCGGTAGCGTAGGTATAAAAAATACACGCTATGCCCTAAGCGCCGGACTACTCGCAGATGGTATCGGAATATTAATTGCAATTGGTGTATCTTACTTATTTTTCCATTAATACTAATTTTCTGTATGGTACTTTACTACAATGAAGGCTGCGAAATGCCTCCAATCAAGAAGCAAGAAGTGAACAACTGGATCAAGGAAGTTGCTGCACTATACAACTGTAAAGTAGGAAATCTATCCTATATATTCTGCAATGACGATAAGATCCTCGAGATCAATCGTAAATACCTTGAGCATGACTACTTCACCGATATTATTACATTCGACTATACCGAAAATAACAAAATCGGAGGAGATATTTTCATCAGTGTAGATACCGTAAAAAGTAATTCTGAAGAGTACAAAACAGACTATATGGACGAACTTCACCGGATCATCATTCACGGAGTCCTCCATCTTTGCGGAGTAAAAGACAAAGAGCCTGAAGAGAGGGCAAATATGATAAAAAAAGAAGACGAAGCACTCGCTCTTCGACCTAAAAAGGATGCTTAACAGCATCCTTTTTTTTTGACACATAAAAAAATTTTAGAGGAGTGGAGGAATAATAACAAAAGATAACTATCTGATGCATAGGATTTCTAAAAATCATAAGTGCAATCCATCAGAAAAAGGGTTATCTTTGTAAGTTGGGATTTTGCTTTTTTTAAGCAGTCCACTCGTTAGTTTGAACGTAACATATTTGAGAGATATACAATGGATTTTAAGTACGATGTAATAGTAGTGGGTGCAGGACATGCAGGCTGTGAAGCAGCTTGCGCGGCTGCAAATATGGGGTCTAAAACTCTGCTTATTACTATGGATATGAACAAGATTGCACAAATGAGTTGCAATCCTGCTGTCGGAGGAATCGCTAAAGGACAAATCGTTCGGGAGATTGATGCATTGGGCGGTTACATGGGAGTAGTAACAGATGAGACTGCTATACAGTTCCGTATGCTTAATCAATCAAAAGGACCAGCCATGTGGAGTCCGCGAGCTCAAAGCGATCGTGAAAAATTCAGTAACCTGTGGCGCGAAATTGCAGAAAACCAGGAAAACCTGGAGATCTGGCAAGACACAGTAACAAAACTTATCATCGAAGACGGAAAGGTTGTCGGAGTACACACAAACATGCAGGTGGAAATGCGTGCCAAGTGTGTTATTCTAACGAACGGAACTTTCCTGAACGGGCTTATGCATATTGGAAAAGTACAATTCTCAGGAGGACGTATTTCTGAACCTGCGTCGTATGGTATTTCTGAACAACTCGACGAATATGGCTTTACGGTTGGTCGCATGAAAACAGGAACACCTGTACGTATCGATGCAAGAAGTATCGACTTCAGCTTGTGCGAACCTCACGGAGGTGAAGATGATTTCCACAAATTCTCCTACCTGAATTTTAAACCAAGACCACTGAAACAACTTCCTTGCTTCATGGTTTACACCAATGAGAAAGTACATGAAATCCTTCGCGAAGGACTTCCGGACTCTCCTATGTATAACGGACAAATCCAGAGTATTGGTCCAAGATACTGCCCAAGTATAGAAACAAAAATTGTAACCTTTGCCGACAAAACAAGACATCAGCTCTTTTTGGAACCGGAGGGTGAAACAACTCAGGAATACTATCTCAACGGTTTCTCATCATCGCTACCTTTAGATGTACAACTAAGAGCATTGAAAGAGATTCCGGCATTCCGGAATATACGCATCTACCGCCCTGGGTATGCCATCGAGTACGATTATTTCGATCCGACTCAATTGCACCACACCCTTGAAACGAAGAAGCTTCAAAACCTCTTCTTTGCCGGACAGATCAACGGAACAACGGGATACGAGGAAGCTGCAGGTCAAGGTCTGATTGCCGGGATAAATGCTCACCTGAAAGCAACCAACCAGGAACCATTTATTTTGGGACGTGATGAAGCATACATCGGAGTGCTGATAGACGACTTAGTAACCAAAGGTGTAGATGAGCCTTACCGCATGTTTACGTCAAGAGCCGAATACCGTATCCTGCTAAGACAAGATGACGCAGATATGCGACTAACGGAAAAAGGATACCAGCTTGGTCTTGCAACCAAAGAACGTTACGATCTGCTCCAAGAGAAGAAGGAACACCGCGATCGCATTGTTGAATTTTGTAAGCACTATTCGATCAGAGCTCAATATATCAACGAAGGGTTAGAAGCTTTAGGTACTGCTCCGCTCAAACAAGGAGTGAAACTTTTTGACCTCGTTTTGCGTCCGCAATTAAATCTGGCAAACCTGGCTCCGTTGATTCCTGCACTACAAAAGGAACTGGATAAGATCCCGAATCGTAAGGAGGAGATCATGGAAGCAGCAGAGATCCTGATGAAGTATAGCGGATACATTGACCGCGAAAAGATGATTGCAGATAAGATCAACCGCCTTGAGAATATCAAAATTAAAGGTAAGTTTGACTATCAGAACATACAGGCTTTATCAACAGAGGCAAGACAGAAACTTAGTGCCATAGATCCGGAGACCATTGCTCAGGCAAGTCGTATCCCTGGAATCTCACCAAGTGACATCAATATCTTACTTATACTTTTAGGAAGATAATAACTACCTAAAAACCTGAACATTAAAAATAATCGTTTCACGTGAAACTAAAAGAATAAATCATGAATATAAAAGAGATTAAAAGCGCCATTCGTAATGTACCTGACTTTCCGATCCCAGGGATTCAATTCAAGGATCTGACTACTGTGTTCAAAGATGCGAAACTACTGAAAGACCTTAGTGATGGTTTGTACGATCAATTCAAAGGTATGGGTATTACAAAGGTCGTAGGTATCGAATCAAGAGGTTTCATTATGGGCCCGATCCTGGCAACAAGATTGGATGCTGGTTTTGTAACTCTGAGAAAACCTGGAAAACTTCCAGCTGAAACTTACAGCGAATCTTACGAAAAAGAGTACGGAGTGGATACGATCGAGATTCACAGCGATGCCATTTCAGAAGATGATGTTGTTCTTATTCACGACGATTTGCTGGCAACTGGTGGAACAATGCTTGCTGCACAGAAACTGGTTCAACGCTTTAATCCAAAGAAAGTAATCATTAGCTGTATTGTAGAACTTGAATTCCTTGAAGGAAGAAAGCTATTTACAGAAGATACTGAAGTTGAAACACTGATTAAATTCTAATTCGTGAAAACGGATAAAAATAGAAAAGAAGATAAAATCAAAAATATACTCCCGGTATTACCACATAAACCGGGAGTATATCAATACTTTGACGACGAAGGTAAAATCATATATGTCGGCAAGGCAAAGGATCTTAGCAAACGTGTGAAATCCTACTTCAATAAAGTACACGATTCACCCAAAACCAATATACTCGTTCGTAAGATCTGCGACATTAAATATATCGTGGTTGACACCGAAGAGGATGCTTTGCACCTTGAGAACAGCCTGATCAAAGAACACAAGCCCAGATACAATGTCCTTCTAAAGGACGATAAAACCTACCCGTGGATCTGTATTAAAAAGGAAGCCTATCCACGCGTATTTCAAACCCGAAAAGTCATAAAGGACGGATCCTCCTACTTCGGTCCGTACTCAAACGTATATATCGCAAAGATCATCCTGCAACTAATCCGCCAGCTATATCCGATACGCTCATGTAACTTAGCACTTGATCCGGAAAGTATCCGTAGAAAGAACTATAAAGTATGTCTGGAGTATCATATAAAGAACTGCAAAGGATGCTGCGAAGATCTCATCAGCGAAGAGGAATACAACGAATACATTCGTAATATTCGGGAAATACTCAAAGGAAATACAGAAGAGATATCCGATCTACTGAAAGAACGGATGATCTCACTTGCTGCAGAACTTAAATTCGAAGAGGCGCAAGAGATCAAACTGAAATATGATCTGATCGAGAACTACAAGGCGAAATCAATTATTGTACACCCTTCCATTACTAATCTGGATGTATTCTCCTACGAAGAGGACGAAAATACAGCCTACATCAACTACCTTCATATTATTAATGGAAGCATCGTTCAGGGTTATACCATCGAGTATAAGAAAAGAATGGACGAAACAAAAGAAGAGATTTTAAGCCTTGGAATCATGGAGATCCGCTCCCGGTTTAAGAAGCTTTCTCGAGAGATTGTTATTCCATTCCCGCTAAATATTGAACTAAAGAATATCACACAGACCATTCCTAAGCTTGGAGATAAAAAGAAACTGCTTGAATTGTCCGAACAGAATGTACGCCAATACAAGGTAGATAAATACAAACAAGCCGAAAAGCTAAATCCCGAACAACGCTCCATCAGAATAATGACAACATTGCAAAAGGATTTAGGCCTGCACGAACTACCAATGCATATAGAGTGCTTTGATAACTCGAATATTCAGGGAACGAATCCCGTTGCAGCTTGCGTGGTATTTAAAAAGGCAAAACCATCAAAGAAGGATTACAGACACTTTAATATCAAAACGGTCGAAGGTCCGAATGACTTTGCCTCCATGCAAGAAATTGTCTACCGAAGATATAAGCGTATGATCGAGGAAGAGGCAAGCTTACCAAATCTGATCATCATTGATGGTGGTAAAGGACAGCTGAATGCCGCCCTCGAGATTCTGGATGAACTCGGACTACGGGGGAAAATACAGATTGTAGGTCTGGCTAAAAGACTCGAAGAGGTTTTCTTCCCGGGAGATAGTATCCCGCTCTACCTCGATAAAAACTCCGAGAGCTTAAAACTGATACAACAATTACGTGACGAAGCACACCGTTTCGGGATTACCTTCCACAGAAATCAGCGAAGCCGCGGACAAAATAAATCAGCACTGGATGATATTAAAGGCATCGGTCCACAGACAAAACAAAAACTTCTGACTCACTTCAAGAGTATGAAGCGGCTCAAAGAAGCCGAATGGAAAGATGTAGAGAATTTAATCGGTAGTGCAAAAGCAAACATTCTAAAAAAAGGATTGGAGGAAAGTGTCAAATAATCCATTTTCTGTATGTTTGCAAACTAAATAAGATGTTATTAAGATGAGATTAGTTATACAGCGTGTTACTAAAGCAAGCGTAACAGTTGATGAAAACTGCATAGCAAAAATCGGAAACGGACTGCTTATTCTGGTCGGTATTGAAGACCGCGATGGAAATGAAGATATCGAGTGGGCTGCAAAAAAGATAGCCAATCTGCGTATTTTTGACGATGCCGCAGGAGTTATGAATGAGTCTGTCGTTGAATCCGGAGGAGATATTATTCTGGTTAGCCAGTTTACCCTGCAAGCTTCAACGAAAAAAGGAAACAGACCATCCTATATCAAAGCTTCCCGTCCGGAGAAAGCAATACCTGTGTACGAAGATTTACGACGTGAAATCGAAAAAAACATCGGTAAAAGCATTCAAACCGGTGAATTCGGAGCCGATATGCAGATTGAACTCATCAACAATGGACCCGTTACTATATATATAGACACTCAAAACAGAGACTAAAATGGATATAAAAGAAGCTCAATCCGCCGTTGACCAGTGGATAAAAACCTATGGCGTTCGATATTTCAACGAACTAACGAACATGGTTCTGTTACAGGAAGAGGTTGGAGAACTGGCTAAAATCGTAGCACGTGTCTACGGAGAGCAAAACTTTAAAGAAAGCGACAAAGCCTACGATATAGAGGACGAAATGGGAGATGTTCTGTTCGTGCTGATATGTATGGCTAATCAGATGGGTATTGATCTCAATGAGGCTTTCGAGAAGAATATTCAGAAAAAAGTAAACAGAGATGGAAACAGACATACTAACAACCCTAAACTAAAAAATAATGAGTAAATATGCGCATTTACTAGCTCAGTACACTACTGAACTATCTGACGAAGCAGTAAAAAATTCTGTAAAAGAGATTCTTTCAAAGAATATGGAAGCTGCGAAAAACAAAGATGTTTACAAACTTCTTTTCAACTGTATCGACCTGACATCGTTGAATACAACTGATACAACTGAGCATATCGCTAAGTTTACTCAGCGCGTAAACGACTTCGAAAACGAGCACCCGGAACTTCCGAATGTAGCTGCAATCTGTGTATATCCGAATATGGCTGCAGTTGTAAGCTCAAACCTTGAAGTAAGCAACGTAAATATCGCTGCTGTTTCTGCAGGGTTCCCTTCATCTCAGACATTCACTGAAATCAAAGTAGCTGAAACAGCTTTAACTGTAGCTGACGGAGCAAACGAGATCGATATTGTTATCAACGTAGGTAACATGATTGCAGGAGAATATGAGGAAATGTGTGAAGAAATCTCAGAAATCAAGGCAGCTTGCCGCGCAGCACACTTGAAAGTAATCCTTGAAACAGGAGCATTGAAATCGGCTTCTCTGATTAAAAAGGCATCACTTCTTTCTATTTTTGCCGGTGCAGACTTTATCAAAACGTCTACAGGTAAAATGGAACCAGCAGCAACTCTTGAAGCTGCATATGTAATGTGCCAGGCGATCAAGGAATTCTACGAAAAAGAGGGTAAAATGATCGGATTTAAACCTGCAGGAGGAATTGTAACAACCGAGGATGCACTGAACTACTATTGTATCGTTAAAGAGATCCTGGGAGAAGAGTGGTTAAACAACGAAATGTTCCGTCTTGGAGCAAGCCGTTTGGCGAATAACCTGCTTACTGAAATTCTGGAAACAGAAACGAAATTCTTCTAAGTATAGAAATAAAAAAAGGTGATCGAATGATCACCTTTTTTTATTTCTATTTATTTCGATCAATCACATAATCGATCAATTTTATCAACAGCTCTTTGGACGGAGAGTGAGCAAGCACATCAAGCGATTGTACAGCCAGTTCACGCAAAGCCTGCATCTTTGAACAAGCATATTCAATACCTCCGTTTGCCTTCGCAAAATCAATCAGGAATCGAATATTCTCTGTCGAGTAATCAGAGATTCTAATGATCTCCAAAGCCTCTTCCCTACTCTGCTCCTCCTTAGCATGAAGCAAGGCATAGATAAGAGGTAAGGTTACCTTTCCTTCACGTATATCATTCCCTGTCGGTTTTCCGATCTGCGTATCGTCGAAGTAATCGAAAATATCATCCCTGATCTGAAAACAGAGACCAAGATACTTTCCAAATCGGGTTAACGCCTCGACAATTTCATCCGAAGCACAAACCGAAATTGCACCAATTTTCATTGCTGCACGCATCAACGATCCAGTTTTTTTATCAATCACCGAAAAGTATTTATCCTCGGAAAAGTCACTACTCTGCGCAAGACTGAGTTGCTCTATTTCCCCTGCGGCCAACTCCTGACCGATAACAGAGATCACTCTCATAATCTCCATATTCTCTGTCTCTGCTCCCTTACGCAATGCGGTAGAGAGAAAGAAGTCACCGGTTAATACCGCTATTTTATTTGTAAACTGAGCATTCAGAGAAGCTCTGCCTCTGCGCTCATGCGTATCATCAACGACATCATCATGAATAATACTGGCATTGTGAAGCAGTTCAAGCGAGATCGCCCCTGCAATTGTTTGAGGTTTTATTATTCCAAAAACGGATTTTGCTGCCAGGAACACAAGTAACGGACGAATATTTTTCCCCTTTTTAGCCAAAAAATAGTCCACTGCGCTAGTCAGCAAAGCACTATCGGAATGAAGTGCCTCAGCCAATTGT
Source organism: Bacteroidales bacterium (assembly GCA_051654305.1). GTDB lineage: Bacteria > Bacteroidota > Bacteroidia > Bacteroidales > UBA7332 > UBA7332. The sequence goes on from JBOFXU010000148.1 coordinate 11,469, forward strand.
ATTTCGTAGAGCGAAAGCTCCTCACTAACAGTCTGTTTTATTTCTTTCAAAATATCCATAAAAAGAGATTTAACGACAAAAGTAATAAAATAGTTGTATCTTTACAGTCAAAGATCACAAATATGAATCAAGATAAACGTCTATATCTGCTTGATGCATATGCCCTGATATATAGAGCATACTATGCATTTATCCGTACGCCCCGAATTAACTCCAAGGGGATGAATACCTCCGCCATCTTTGGTTTTGTGAATACGCTTGAAGACCTCCTGAAAAGAGAAAATCCCACACATATTGCTGTTGCTTTTGATCCCAAAGGAGGAACGTTCAGACACGAGCTCTACGATGCATACAAGGCACAGCGCGAAGAGACTCCGGAAGGAATCAAGATTGCTGTTCCCTACATCAAAGAAATTCTTGACGCTTACAATATCCCGATCCTGGAAGTAGCAAACTTCGAGGCTGACGATGTTATCGGTTCTATGTCGAAACTTGCAAAAGCAAGAGGCTACGATGTGTACATGATGACACCGGATAAAGACTATGCCCAATTGGTCGAAGATCATATTTATATCTACCGGCCAAAAACATCAGGCAAAGAAATTGAAACACTTGATGTCGAAGCTGTGAAAGCAAAGTTTGGTGTCGATCATCCTCTGCAGGTCATTGATCTGTTGGGACTCATGGGAGACGTATCTGATAATATTCCCGGATGCAAAGGTGTGGGCGAGAAAACTGCTCAGAAACTGATTGCAGAATTTGGATCGATTGATAATCTCCTTGCCAACACAAATCTCCTGAAGGGTGCGATCAAAACAAAAATTGAAAGCAACATTGAAGAGATCAAACTTTCAAAATTCCTTGCAACCATCAAAACAGATATTCCTCTGACATTTGATGACGAAAAACTTACTCTCGGAAACTTTAACGAAGAGAAACTATCAAAAGTTTTCGAGGAACTTGAATTTCGCAACATAAAATCAACAGTGTTAAATAATGTATCAAAAAAGCCTGTTTTGGTAAATCCCCAAGGCTCGCTGTTTGACGTATTTGAGGCCAATGATACAGTTGCTCCAAAAGAAACGAATCTAGAGGCATTAGAAACTACTAAAATAGCCTATAAACTACTTGACTCAGAGGATCTTATTTCCGATTTTGCACGTTCATTAGAAAAATCGAAAAAATTCTGTTTCGACACTGAAACAACGAATATTGATCCTATTTTGGCAGAATTGGTCGGAATTAGTATTTCTACCGAAGAAAACAAAGCGGTGTACATTCCTGTTCCTGCGGACAAAGAAAAAGCAGCAAAACGAATCGCTCCTCTTCTTGCCGCTTTTGAAAATGAAGCAATCGAGAAGGTCGGGCAAAATATGAAATACGACATTATTGTATTATCCAAATATGGCGTTCAGGTAAAAGGGACTCTGTTTGATACAATGATTGCTCACTACCTGCTTCAACCAGAACAGAGACACAATATGGATTATCTGGCAGAAGTATATCTGAATTACAAAACCATCCACATCGATGAGCTGATCGGACCGAAAGGAAAAAATCAGAAATCGATGCGCGACCTCTCTCCGGAGCAAGTCAAAGATTATGCATGCGAAGACGCCGATATTACTCTTCGTCTCGAAAGTATCTTCAGAAAGGAACTTCTGGCTCAGGGGTTATCAGACTTATTCTTTGATATCGAAATGCCGCTGATGATTGTTCTTGCGGATATGGAGATGGCTGGTGTTCGGGTGGATACAGACGCTCTAAAAATCTCTTCGGAAAAGTTGACGCAATATCTGTGCGACATCGAGAAGGAAGTATTTGAGATGGCGGGCATGGAATTCAACATTTCTTCAGCAAAACAGGTTGGAGAGGTTTTGTTTGGAACCATGAAGATTGATGAGAAAGCTAAGAAGACAAAAACCGGACAATACTCTACTTCGGAGGAAGTATTGGAAAAACTTCGGGCAAAACACCCGATTATCGGAAAAATTCTTGAATACCGTGGTATTAAGAAACTTCTAAGCACCTATATCAATGCACTACCCGAACTGATAAATCCGGAAACAGGCAAGATCCACACCTCATTCAACCAGACGGTAACCGCTACCGGAAGATTAAGCTCAAGCAACCCTAATCTTCAGAATATCCCGATACGGGACGAAGAAGGAAAAGAGATTCGCCGCGCTTTTGTTCCAGATAACGGATGCTTGTTCTTTTCTGCCGATTACTCGCAGATTGAGCTTCGTATTATGGCACATCTGAGTCAGGACAGCAATATGATGGACGCATTCCTCCACAACGAGGACATCCACACAGCAACTTCGGCTAAGATATATAAGGTTAGCAACGAAGAGGTAACCAAAGATATGCGTAGAAAGGCAAAAACAGCCAATTTCGGGATTATCTACGGTATCAGTGTATTCGGACTTGCCGAACGCCTAACGATTGCGAGAGGCGAAGCAAAAGAGCTTATCGATGGTTACTTTGCCACATATCCGAAAGTGAAGGAGTATATGGACAATGTAATTGCTGAAGCGAAGCTAAAAGGGTATGTCGAAACAATTCTGAACCGTAAGCGAGTATTAGCTGATATTAATTCAGGTAACTCTATTGTGCGAGGATATGCTGAACGAAATGCAATCAATGCACCGATTCAGGGATCGGCGGCAGACATTATTAAAATTGCTATGATTCGCATTTACAAACGATTCGAAACAGAGAAACTGAAATCAAAAATGATTCTTCAGGTACATGATGAGTTAAACTTCAATGTTTTTCCGGACGAGAAAGAGCGAGTGGCGCAAATTGTCATCGAGGAGATGCAGAATGCCTACCCATTGACCGTACCTCTTATCGCAGATTCAAGCTTTGGCGAGAACTGGCTGGAAGCACATTAACATATAACAAAAAAAGCTGAGCAAATTTGCTCAGCTTTTTTTATTGTATGTTGTATAACTTCAGTTTGTTATAAAGGGTCTTTCGATCAATTCCCAGCAAGGTAGCTGCTTTCGACTTGTTATTATTGGTCTGACGCAATGCCTCTTCGATTAACAGCTTTTCATTGGTCTCGTTTTTCAACTGCAGAGCAGCAGGATCTTTCGAAACAGAAACGAACAGCTTTTCCGGAAGATCAGATTTCTCAATCCATTCCGAACGACAAAGAAGTGTCGCACTTTTAATTACATTCTTCATTTCGCGAAGATTTCCAGGCCAGTTATACGAAAGAAAAGCCTCGTTTACTTCGTTTGAGAAACCTTTGATCTGCTTATTAAGCTCCTGATTAGCAGCTTCCAGAAAGAATTTACTAAACATAAGTATATCTTCTCCCCTCTCCTTCAGATCTGGAACAGACAGGAAAAACTCCCCTACACGGTGGTATAAATCTTCCCGAAACTTCTTTTCTTCGATCGATGTATCCAACTGCTCATTCGTAGCAGCAATAACACGAATATCAATAGGAATCTCTACATCACCACTCCCCACAGGCTTTATTATGCGCTCCTGCAAAGCCCGAAGCAACTGCACCTGTATTTCATATCCGAGATTCCCGATCTCATCGAGGAAGATTGTCCCGCCATTGGCAAGCTCAAAACATCCCTTTTTATCGTTAAGAGCTCCTGTAAATGACCCTTTCACATGACCGAAAAGCTCACTTGCAGCAATATCCCGGGGGATCGCACCACAATCAACCGCAACGAAAGGCTTTCCACTCCGACTACTTTGTTCATGGATCAGTCGGGCAATGTGCTCTTTCCCCGTACCACTGGAACCAAGAATCAGCACCGACATATTTGTTGGCGCTACCAGACGTATACGTTCATATAACTCACGAGAAGAGACACTATCTCCCATCATAAATCTATGGTTCCCAAAAGAGATCAATGGATTGGACGAAGAGCTTTCGTTGTGCGTCGTTTGCACTGTCTCCTGCTTTTCAACAGGAGAAACACGTAATGCATCTTCAATTTTTTGAAAAAATATCTCCTGATTGAATGGTTTCTCTACATAGTCTTTTGCTCCCAGCTTAATGGCTTGTACCGCCGATTCGACCCCACCGAAACCTGTCATCATAATCACAGGCGTTTGAAGTGACTTCTCATTAAGCCACTTTAAAAGGTCCAGTCCATCTTCGTCCGCAAGTTTTAAATCTGAGAGAATCAAATCGAATGAATTCCCGGATAATAAATTTCTGGCTTCCTTCACCGAGGACACTGCAGTCACGCTAAATCCTTTACGGCTAAGCCATACATTCAATACCTTCGAGAACATTAAATCGTCCTCAACTATAAGTATCTTACCCATCCTTTAACTATTCTGTTTCGACAAAG
>JBOFXU010000149.1:0-1694 GCA_051654305.1 Bacteroidales bacterium
AAACCACTTTTGTCCTTGGGTCTAACTTCTGACGATAATAGTTCAAATTATGCACAACAGCTTCCAGATCCACCTCCAGTATTGTTTCATGCATTTTAAGCTCGATCGCATCTGAGATGTCCTCGAAGCGAAAAGTTCGTGCGCCTTTTAGCAACACAACCTCATCGGAAAACCCATTATGACCTCCCAGTCGAAGGAAACTCTCCGTCGATTCGTAGAATTCGGCTGGAATTTCAAACAATGGAGAGTGTGCAGATATCTGAGGACCTATACCAATCATTCGGTCAATCCCTTTACGCTTCAACAGCTTTGATACCTGTTTGTATAATCCGGCTGGAAGTAATCCCGTTTCATAAATATCCGAGAGCACGATCACACGTTTTTTCACCGTATTTTCTGAACGACGCACCATGAAATCTACTGCTGTTTCGAGCGAACTCAGATCCAGACTATAGCTATCATTGATTATCATACAGTTGTGCGCCCCCTCTTTCACTTCCAGACGCATAGCCACACTTGTCAGCTGTGACATTCGTTCGGCAACTTCCTCCGAAGTAAATCCAAAATAGAGTAGTACAGCCAAACAATGGATGGCATTTTCGATGGATGAGTCATCGACAAAAGGGATCGTAAACTTGCTACGAATGCCCAGCATCGTATAATATATTGTTGTGAAAGAATCATTCTTCTCAACATTCTCTATATAAAGTGGCAAACTCTTATTTGTGTAAGACCAGGCGAACTCCGTCGCTCCGATACAGGACTCACGCAAACAGTCCACAAGCATTTCATTATCTGCATTATAGATAAGAAAAGAACAGTCTTTAAACAAATGTAGTTTCTCCAGACATTTCTCGCGTTTAGATCCAAAACCTTCCTGATGGGCTTCGCCAAGATTGGTAAAAATCCCGATAGTCGGTTTGATCATATGCGATAAGTTGCGCATCTCATTGGTTTGTGAGATCCCCGCTTCAAAAATTCCTAATTCGAACTTTTCATCGAGTCCCCATACCGAAAGAGGCACACCAATCTGCGAGTTGTAGCTTCGCGGAGAACGGACAATCCTTTTTTTATCCTGCATAAGCTGAAACAACCACTCTTTCACTATCGTCTTACCATTACTTCCCGTAATACCGATAACAGGTATCGAGAAATGGGAACGATGAAAGATCGCCAGATCTTGTAGCGCTCTGAGTGTATCTTTCACCACAATAAATGAGGCATTCGGGAAATTCTTTTCCGTAAACAAAGAATCACTAACGACAAAAGCTCTCACTCCGCGTTCGTACAGATCGCAGATATACTGATGCCCGTCATTTTGCTTTGTCACCAATGCAAAGAAGAGTGTTTCATCCGGATAAGCCAGAGAACGGCTATCGGTAAGCAGATGAGATACTGCTACAGACATACTGCCAATGCACTCGGCTCCCAAAACATGTGATATTTCTTTTAAAGTGTACTGCATAACTCTTTGAGCTGTTCAAGTTCTAAATTAAGGTCAAAGTAAGGTTTTTTTTGCGTAAATTGTTCTATTCTACGCAGATTTTCTCGCAAAAAGTTTCTATAGGATTCACTCATTCCGCTTAAGGATCTATGTTGTAACATTTTACGCAACTTCTCCCATTCTACCATATCCTGCTTGGTTTGCTGTGAAAAAAAAGTATCGCCAAAGCGCTCCCACACATAGGCTATTG
>JBOFXU010000150.1:0-11015 GCA_051654305.1 Bacteroidales bacterium
TAAAAAGCACTAAATAAACCCTTCTACTCATCTATCAGACCCAACAAACACACATAAATTAATATTTATTTACTATTCCATTTTCACCTGTTTTTCCCCGCAATAAATCTTTCTGCCCGATGCTTTGTTTAAGGATAAAATGAGTATGTTTGAATCCGAAAAGAAATAATGACACAACTAAAGAAAACACAGATGAAAACAAAAGTCGCAACCTATAACGAAGAGCTGCTCAATTCAATCACACACGGATTGGGGGTGATTGCCGGACTGATCGCTACGAACATTCTGCTTTCACATGCCAGAGCCACGGGCGACAGCTGGTACTTCGGGAGTTCACTCACGTTTTGCCTCACACTCATCGCACTCTACACCGCTTCTACCGTCTACCACTTCTATCCGGGGGAGCGACTCAAGAAACTCCTGCGCAAGTTTGACCACAGCGCCATCTTCATATTCATTGCCGGGAGCTATACACCCTTTACGCTGGTAACACTGCGCGAAGAGGGATTCTGGGGCTGGACACTCTTCTCGGTCATCTGGCTGGCTGCACTCACAGGCACACTCATCAGTTTTTTCTATATGAAAGGGAGCATCATCAAAACCATCTGCTACCTGTTGATGGGATGGATGGTAGTCGTTGCGATCAAACCCCTCTACACCTCGCTTCAGGCCTCCGACCACCTCGACGTCTTTTACTGGCTCATTGGTGGCGGGTTGTTCTACAGTCTGGGAACCATTTTCTATACGCTCGATAAAATCAGATATATGCATGCCATCTGGCATCTCTTCGTACTCGGAGGTTCGATCTGCCACTTTATCGCTATTTATCGAATTTTCTAACTCAAAATAAAAAAAAGATGCGATCTCTGTTCCATGTCGAAAATCTGGGCTGCTGGGCATGCTCCGTCAATATCGCCCCTGAACTAATTAAATTGATAGGTGTTTATAGTACAAGCGTGAATGTCATCGAAGGCACTATTGAAGTAAATCATACTGAAGAAGTTAACCGCCATCAAATCAGCATGAAACTCCGGGAAATAGGTTATCCTGAGATTCAAGAAAACGATCAACAAAAATCTAAATAACAAACCCAATGAAAACGATTCATCTTACACGCGCGGAGTTTGTCAAAAAAGTGGCAGACATCGATGCAAGTCCGACCAAGTGGGAATACCTGGGGGACAAACCATGTATTATTGATTTCTATGCCGACTGGTGCGGTCCGTGCAAAGCCATTGCGCCTGTGCTCGAAGAGCTTGCCAATGACTACGAAGGTAAAATCATCATCTATAAGATCAATACAGAGAAGGAGCAGGAGCTGGCCTCCGCTTTTGGCATACGCAGTATCCCGAGTCTGCTGTTCTGCCCGATGGACGGAACACCTCAGATGGCTCAGGGAGCACTACCGAAACAAGTATTCAAACAAGCTATCGACGAATTACTTCTGGGTAAAAACAAAGCCGAATAAAAAGGTTTTCCTTTCCCCCGAAACGCACAGAGGGTCTGCTTTCTCAAGCAGACCCTCTGTTGTTTTCAAATATATACCTCTTAATAACCCTGAAATTTGTGGTGAATTAATGAACAATAAACAAATATTTTTTTTTAAAACGTATGCGATTATAGATTTGGCACATTTACATCCCACCAAACCTGAGTGCCGATATCATCTTTACCTCCCAGATATTTATCAACCGCCTCTTTCACGAACACCGGATTCACCTCGTACTGCGACTGTGGAATAGCTGCCTTGCGCGCATTATTCACCACTTTCGGTCCGTAAGTTACGTCGATCGTTGGTTTGAAATAGGTCATATACGGAGGCAACTGTCTTGGATAACCCGTTCTGCGGTACTCACTCCATGCAGTAGATGATCCACCCGGGAACATCGCAATCCATTTTTGAGTAATGATTTTCTCCAGTTTCGTTTCGTTATCCGTTGCATCCGCAAATTTAGGAGTCACTTTAGAAGCCGCTGCCACACTTTTTGCCACTTTCTCATCGCGCGATGTCCAGTCCTGAGGTTTTGCCTGAGAATTCAGATACGCCTCAATGGCTGCAGCATCTGTAATGCCATACTGTTTCATCGACATCTCCACACCCTTGCTGTAAGCCGTCGGTGCATCGCCTGCTCCCGCAAATCCTCTCAATGCAGCTTCCGCACGCAAGAACCACGCTTCAGCAGCATTTACCAAAAAGATCGGAGACGTTTCGTAAGTAGCCCCGGCAGGGAAAGAAGTTCCCAGCGCCGAATACTTCGTACCCGAGTTCTGTGAAAACTCCGAACCTACGCGAACTCCTCTGTAACCGCCATCAACATGTTCTGCAAAGTATTTTGGCAGACGCGGATCGTTATACCCTACCAGGATACTCTCCATATCCGCACTCATGCGTGTATCTCCCCACACCTGAGCCAACACATTCAGACCATTTACATTTGAGCCTGTGAAGCCCGCACTCTGAGTATTATCCTCGATCATTCCGAAACTGTGAGAAAGAGCCTTTTCAGCCTGCTGTTTTGCCAGCTGCGGATTAGCTTTCACAATTCTCATTGCCAGTCTCAGACGAAGCGTATTCGAAAGTCTTTTCCATTTTGCCACATCTCCCTGGTAAAACAAGTCTTTATCCTTGCTCACCGCATCGTTCAGACTCTGAGCCGAAGCCAGCAAATCCTGTGCCTCGTCAATCTCACTAAAGAATGCTTTATACACATCTTCCGCACCGTCATACGATGGAACCGACTCCCCGAAAGAGGAGTATGGAAGAATACCGTACATGTCTACCGTACGCTCCGAAGCGATCACGCGCGTCAGGATCCCCATAGCCATTACTCCTTTATCAACGGCAGATTTCGAAGACTGCTCGTAGCTTTTGCGCATATAGAATACCTGCGACATCGTTTTATTCCAGTAATCGAGCATATACCCGTTCCAGTTGTCCACCAGGTTATACGTCTGATTCGTGTAGCCTCCGAGGAAATTCGTTCCCGAGCACAGATAACCTGCCCAGATGTCTACATTCAGATTCGACTGTACCTGCAATACCCAGGCAGCAATCGGGTAAGGACCCGAGTTATCGGGATAGATTGCACGTTGCCCCAGAGTCAGGTAGTTAATCGCCGGTTCGAGTTCCGATTCTTCAAGGCTGGAAGAGATCCCCGATTTATCTGTATCAATATCCTCAAATTTATCTGTACAACCGATCATCGCTGCGCAGATCAGGGACATATATAAGAATTTTTTCATAATCATCAAATTTTAATTTATCATGTTATTAGAATGCTACATTCACACTAAAACCGAAGCTACGTGTTGATGGTAAAGCGAATGTTTCTACCCCCGACATCAAATTGTCCGAGAATGAAGAAATTTCAGAATCCACCGGAGCCGGTTTGTAGAAGTAGAATAAGTTGCGGCCAATCAGAGAAAGACGTAGTTGCTGAATTGGAGTCGATTTGTACCAGCTTTTCGGCAAATCATACCCTACCACCAACTCTCTCAGACGGATTGTTGTTGCATCGTACGCATATTCGCCCCATGCTCCGTCTTTACCTCCGATAAGTTTGTAGAAAGATTGTGGATTAAATGTCTCCCCGTTGATATTCACACCACCCGCATTACGAGCATCTGCCGTACGCTGGCTGTTCCCCGAGTAGTCCAATAAAGCATCTGTCAGTGAGATAATCTCCCCACCGAAGCGTCCGTCTACCAGGAACGAAAGGTTCAGACCTTTCCATGTGAATGAGTTATTCCAGCTCATCATAAAGTCAGGATTCGGATTTCCTACAAACTCCTTCTGTTTTGACAAAGTTGGTTCCGATCCGACAACCACACCATCCACATATTTATCTTTCAGAATAAGATCACCCTGTTCGTCTCTTGCCAGTTTGTAAGCATACATATCACCCAGACTACCGCCTACCATTACACGCGAAACGAAACGACCTTTATCGTCCGTAGACACGTCAAACGAAGGAGCACTTGCATGAAGTTTCTTCACCTGGTTTTTATTGTGTGAGAAGTTCACCGTAGACACCCATTTCAGTTCGCCGAACTCAGGAGCCACACTGATTGAAGATTCAAAACCGGAGTTCTGAATATCTCCTCCGTTCACCCAGTAGTAATTCATACCACTACCCAGCGGTGCCATAATTTTGAAAAGCTGATTTGTTGTATTGGTCTTGTAGTATGTGAAATCAAATCGCAACAGATTCTGCAACAGACCCAGCTCAGCCCCGAATTCAAGTGATTTGGTCAACTCTGGTTTCAACATCTCTCCCGGTCTTACCTGGATATCCGGATTGATCAAACCTCCATCCGTACCCACACGGCTTGTCATCTTCGTAATAAACGGAGGAAGCTCCGCACCTACTTCTGTATAAGAACCTCTGAGTTTGAACAGATTCACCACCTCTTTATTCATCGGGATTAGTTCCGACATAATTGCCGACACCCCTACCGAAGGGAAGAAATAGCTGTTGTTTGACGATGGCAAAGAAGATGCCCAGTCATTACGTCCGGTATGAGTTAGGAACAACGCATTTTTCCATCCCACTTCCACCGAATAGAAGAACGACTGTACTTGCTTGCGCGAGTAAAGATTTTCAAAATACCCTCCGTTTTTGAAGTTGATATTCGACACACTGAAGAAGTTTGGCTGGAACAAGAATCCTTTATTCCCGGTTGATTTCAAACCTGTTGAACTAAAATCGTTCACGGCTCCCCCGAGCAAAGCTGCTACGCGGAAATCGCCAAACTCTTTCGTTGCATTTGCCATCAAGTCACCGTAATACTGGCGTGCTGCTGAAGCAATATGGATATAATCACCATTGTTGTTCGAAGTCACCAGGTTAGTTCCCTGATAAAGTTTCGTTTCCATCTTATCGTTCGTATCGTCAATCGTTCCACGAGCCTGGATGTATAACCAATCTGTCAGATTGTATTTCAGGCTTGCCGACATGAGCATACGCGAAATGTTATTGATATTTCTTTCGCGGTTGGCAATCCAGTAAGGATTCTCATAATCCTCTCTCGGAGCCACCGGCCAGTTTTGGTAATAGCTGTTTGGGTTCGGGTGACCATTATCTTCGATGTAGCCCCCTTGTCCCATATATGGTGCAGTACCTCTGAGTTCGTAGTTGCGGTAATTCGCCAGGTTCAAACCGGCATCCATATTATAGAACGAAATCAGCGGATTCATGTAAATACCCGGTGCAAAAGGATTGTTTGTTTTTTGCATCATGTAGTTCACCTTCATATCCATCTCCAGTTTATTGTCGAAGAATTTACTTGTTCCGCGGATATTGAAGTTGTTACGGTTCATGTCATTGCGCGGAATAAGCCCTTTTGCATACGTATTCGCATACGAAGCAAACACACGAGCAATCTCATTTCCGGCTGTCATCGTCACACTGTTTGTCGTATTTACCCCTGTCTGAAGAAAATCATCATAGTATGTTCCGAGTCCTTTTGCCGCAGCCGATTTTTCGCCCCAGCTTTCGCGGTGAGCATCTTTGATCCCCACATAATCGCTTTGGAAATCCGGTTTGTAAGCCGCTCTGTCAAATGTCGTATTGGTCGACACTTCAATGCGTGCTTTCCCTGCCTTACCAGTTTTTGTAGTGATCAGGATCGCCCCGTTCGCAGCCTGGTTACCGTACAATGCCGCAGCCGAAGGGCCTTTAAGCACCTGCATATCTTCAATATCATCCGGGTTGATGGATGACAATCCGTCTGCACCCAGTGAAACACCACCAAATGCACCCTGATCTGTCGATGAGTGAGGATTATAGTTTGATACAGGCATACCGTCGATAACGATCAGCGGCGCCCCTGTACCGTTCAATGAGTTGTTTCCACGAAGAACAATCTTATTCGCAGAGCCGGCGCCACCGGAAGATTGTTGTACATTCACATTGGAAATTTTACCCGAAATCGAGTTCGTAAAGTTTCCACTCTTCACGGTTACGAGGTCCTTCGTATCGAGTCCCTGCGTAGAATAGGTAATTGCGCGCACATTTTTCTTTACCCCTAAAGCCGTCACAACGACCTCTTTCACGTTTTGTGTGTTCGGGTTAAGCGCAATTTTATAGGAGTTATTGGCATCTATCAGCACTTCCATCGGAGCATAACCCACATAGTTAAACACCAATGTCTGACCCTCTCTGACCGGAAGAGAGAAATTTCCGTCAAAGTCCGTCACCGTACCTGTCGTTGTGCCTTTGATCGAAACCGCTGCACTGGGCAGTGGTTCGTTATTTTCGTCGAGTACAGCCCCTGTGATGGTTTTTGCTTTTCCCGCTTTCGCCGGAGCCTGATTCTCTTTAAATATCGTTACATAGTTCCCTTTAACTTCGTAATTCATCTGTTGGCCCTTGAGTACACTTTCAAGAACCTCCTGGAATGGTTTTTCCTTAGCATCAATCGTCACGCGAAGGTTGATATTTAACTCATTCTGCTTGTACCAGATGGAGTATCCTGTCTGTTTTTTCAGCGACTCAATCGCTTCTCCTACAGTTCCGTCTTTCAATTTTAGCGAAACCTGCTGAGCGTCGACCGTAAACGTTCCCATAAGGGTACCAAGTGTCAGTGCTAAAAACTTCGTTTTAGATATTAGTCTCATGTTGTCAATAAAGATTAGTAAGGTTAGCGAGGAAGACAATCCTCTGAATAAAAGTAGTTTTTTGAAAGGTAGAGCTTGCTATGTAATGGTTAGTTCATAGGCGTCTGATGATTAATTGTTTGATATAATGACTTGTTTATTTTTAATTTCATACGTAAACTGATCGCTCAGGCTGATAATCTCCATGATATTCTCAATCGAATCTTTCACGTTGATCTCTCCGTAATACACATCGTCGAGCAATGCAGTATCATTGATGATAAACTCTACGGCATAGATCCGTTCCAACTGCCGGGCAATCTCTTTCAGCGTTTTATGCTTGAAAATATACTTCCCTTCGCGCCAGTTCTCCACTTCGGCATCGAAGCTCTCTTCGTTAAAAGAGGCATTCAGCTTATCATAAGTGATCATCTCATTGGCTGTAAGCAAATGAGACTGCTGATCAACATCTTCCTCTCTCACAAGCACTTTCCCTTCGACCACCTGCACATCAATCGTTGCATCGTCTTCGTAGGATCTGACATTAAATTCAGTCCCCACCACTTCCACTTCGATATTCTGGGTATTGATCACAAAAGGGAGTTCCTGGTTCTTAGCCACTTTGAAGTAAGCCTCTCCGGAGAGTTTTATATCGCGGTTTACGCGGTTAAAGTTATCCGGATAGCTGATTTGTGTATTGGAATTGAGCCAGATTTCGGAGCCATCGGCGAGCACTATTTTTGCCCGTTCGCCCTCCTCCACTGTCAGCATCTGATACACAGGCTCCTTGTGGTTCTCCATATAGCGCAGGGCAGAAAGAGTAAAAAGTCCTGCTCCGACTACGATGGAGGCATATTTCAGAAAGGGTCTGAACGAAATGCGCTTTGCTTTCTTAATATCCAACGGACGTTCCTGAACCTCATCGGCAACTCCCTCGAAACGATCCATCAGGGAGCTGAGCACAAACTCATTCTTTAACCGGAGTACCATTTCCTTGTTTTCCGGAGATTCATTCATCCAGGCTTCAAGCAAAGCAAGCTCCTGTTCCGTTGCGACATGATTCAGATATTTAGATATTATTTCTTCCATCCTAAAATTGTTGTTGTTTAAGGGATCTGAAAGATTTTCATCCTGAACTCAGATCCCTTTTTTATTAAAAGCTCTTTATAACCCTTTCTGATACTAAGACGTTTCAGAAAAGGAGGAACCCACAAAAAAATTCAATTATTTTTCAAAAAAAATTAGATTATTACACAAACTTACTGAAAATCAGACCTTATATCATAAAAATTAATAGCGGATAATAATCCTTTAGTTTTACCTTCAACAGCGAAAGCGCCTCGGTCATGCGTCTTTCGACCGTTCGTTTGGATATATCGAGTTTGTCGGCAATCTCGGTATATTTCAACTGATCTTTCCGACTGAGCAAAAATACCTCCCGGCATTTCGGCGGTAGTTGGGCGATACTTTCGTTCACCACGCTCCGCATCTCCGAGAAGGTGATCTCGGAAAACTCAAATGCTTCCAGAGCCTGCAGGTTGATCTCTTTCTCATCGCTCTGGATCTGGGCATCAAAATAGGTACGGCGGATTTTTAGTTTCCGGAGATGACTGATACATGCATTCCGGGTAGAAGTTATCAGGTAAGCTTCGAGGTTGGTTTTTTCATCTAAATCTCTGATATTCTCAATCACATGAATGTAAACATTTTGTACGACATCCATCGAATCACTGCTATTCTGCAGATATTCATTCGCAAAATAGCGAAGTCTCGACGAATATCGTTCATAGATATAGGTAAAGGCTGCCTTATCTCCTTGTTTCAGCTTTTCAATTACATTATTCATGAATATAGTCCATTATAGATTCTTCGATCTTTGATAAAGAGGTATTGTTACAAAAGTAAAAAATAATTAGAATTAACAAACCTTTGTTCACGAAAAACTATTTTCACACGGCATCTCCTCCTCTCCCTGGGCTTCTGTGAGTTCACTAACATCAGACAACCCTATTTTTTTTAATAACACTTCTTGCTAAATTATATTTTTTAAATATCTTTACGCTTTCAATAAAAAAGTAACGAAACTTACTTTTGAGCAAATACGTGTGAAAAACTGTCCCTCTACGAATCTATTCGTTCATTAATAATACATCTCAACATGAAATTAACTTCTAATTTAAGGCTCGTTTATCTTTTTAGTCTTTTCCTTCTGATTTTCGGATGCACCGATCAGGAGAGTATTCACCCGAATCTTTTGGATAACACCTTCTATGCATCTCCGAAAGCCGGAAATATTTCGGTAGAAATCAACCTGAAAGAGAAGGTGACGTACAGCCTCTCTGACACTGTCGATTGGATCAACTGTTCCCTCGAACAAGGCAACCTCATTATTACCTGTACCGAAAACGAAGAAGATACAGAGCGTAAGGCGGAGATCATTTTACATGCCGACGCAAATCAGGTCGGGACAATCACGGTTATCCAGAGAGCCAGTCTGACTCCCGCTCTTGGTCTGACCTCTTTCAAAATCAGAGCGGACAAAAACAGTTCGGTCCTCACACAAGACCTCAATGGATTGATTCTCAAGGACTCCATCGCTCTTCCGTTTAACTACACCCCGAAAAGCCTCAAGCTCATCCCTTCCATCGAAACTAACGCTGACGAAGTGATGTTTTGCATCGGTCAGGATACCATCCGCGATCTCAACCAAACAATAGACTTCTCTAAAAATATAGAGTGCCTTCTTCGGAACAAAACCGGAAAAAGCAAATCCTATAAAATACAGACCAGATCCAACAACGGAATCCCGGTGGTCTACATCCACACCGTGGGGAGTGCACCGATTGTCTCAAAAGACTATTATGTCGGAGCTAATATCCGTTTCGAAGGATTAGGTGCTTATCCATCTATGGAAGCTGCGGGCAAAATGAAAGGTAGAGGAAATTCAACATGGGGCTATCCGAAAAAGCCCTACCGCATCAAATTTAACGAGATCCAGGAACTGGCGGGATTCCCGGCACACAAAGACTGGGTACTGCTGGCAAACTACATCGATCCGTCGTTGATCAAAAACGCTCTTGCTTTTAAAATATCCTCTGTATTAGATATGGAGTGGAGCAACCGAAATGTCTCTGTCGATACTTATCTCAACGGTGAGTACAATGGCAACTACCCGCTGTGCGAACAGATTGAAATCAGTCCGAATCGCGTGAATATTGCCGAACTACAGGAGAGCGATATCACCGGGGAGCTCGTTACGGGAGGCTACCTGCTCGAGTTGGATTCGTATTTTGATGAAGATCAAAAATTCCGCAGTTCGGTGCGCAACCTACCTGTAATGATCAAAGACCCCGAACTCAACGACATACAGTTCAGCTGGATTAAAAATCATTTCAACCAGGTGGAGCAAATTCTCTACTCCGACAACTTTTTAGATCCTGTGAACGGATACAGAAAATACATCGACACCGAGAGCTTTATCAAATGGTGGCTTGTTTATGAGCTGATGATCAATGACGAACCCAAACATCCGAAGAGTAGCTACATGAGTAAGGACAGAAACAGTAAATTCAAAATGGCTACCGTTTGGGATTTCGACTGGTACGTTGACTGGAAGCAGACTGACGGTTGGATCAACAAATCCCACATCTGGTACGATCGCCTCTTCATGGATCCTCAGTTCGTATCAGAGGTGAAAGAGATCTGGAATAAAAATAAAGGCGCTCTCACTACGGAGATCAACAACCTCCTTGCTCAGAAAGAAAAAGAGATGGCTTTGTCTGCCCAGAAAAACAAAGAGGTATGGCACAAAAACGATGGTAGCTCAAACAAATTCAACATGACCATTCAGGAGATGAAACTATTCTTCTCAAAAAGATTGCCATGGATGGATACTGCCATCAACAACATGTAATATAAGTCGCCCGACATTGTCCGGCTGGCTATCTTCAACTATATCGGGGTTTAGGTCTGACATCAGACCTGAACCCCTTTTTTTTAACGCCTTCAATCAGGCAACATACGCTTCTCTACTCCTCTACTTACCTCTGCTGTCTATCACCTCAACCCTACCTATTTTTGTTATATTATTTTAATATTATTCACTTGCAAAACACGTTTTTGTTTTGTATCTTTATGCTATTAAAAGACCCAAAAGTTCAAGCGTATCAACGCGGACGTTCATACGTATCAACGTAAACGTTCATTTAAATGAAAATATATTTTCATACGTTTGAACCGGCACGTTCATTCTAATGAACTTTTGGGTTGATACGTTTGAAAAACTGACCTACTGCTTTACCCGGAATAAAGCAGACTCCTGAATCTGATATATGATTCTCTCCCTGGTGGAGAGATACTGAGTGCATTACGTCCCTGCAGGGTGCGCACCCTGCAACATCCTTCCCATTCGTTCGGC
>JBOFXU010000151.1:0-26025 GCA_051654305.1 Bacteroidales bacterium
GAATATCAAAATCACAGCGTGGGACTGGTGGTACTATGCCGAAAAAGTAAGAGCAGAAAAATTCAACCTCAATGAAGAAGATATCAAACCCTACTTCGAAGTTGACAAAGTGCGTGATGGAGTATTCATGGTCGCAAACAAACTTTGGGGCATCTCATTTAGCGAGATTCACGATGCACCGGTTTATCACCCGGACGTAAAAGCATTTGAGGTAAAAGACGCCGATGGCAAACACCTGTCTGTACTATTTGTTGACTACTTCCCCCGACCAACGAAGCAAGGTGGAGCATGGATGAACAACTACCGTCAGCAGTATATTCAGGATGGAAAAGAAACACGACCTTTGATCTGCAACGTGGGCAATTTCACCAAACCGACTCAAGACACTCCATCTTTACTTACGCTGGATGAAGTAGAAACCTTGTTTCACGAGTTTGGTCACGCGTTACATGGTATGTTGACACAGTGTACCTACCCGATGGTATCCGGAACAAGTGTAGCCCGCGATTTCGTAGAGCTACCTTCTCAAATCATGGAACATTGGGCAACCGAGGCAGAAGTTTTAAAGATGTATGCAAAACACTACAAAACTGGCGAAGTCATTCCTGACTCACTCATAACTAAAATCAATAATGCCGGGACGTTTAACCAGGGATTTACAACTACAGAGCTTGTTGCTGCTGCAATCCTCGATATGAAATGGCATATGCTGGATAAAACTCAAGAGTTTAACCCGGCTGAATTTGAGAAAAAAGCAATGCAAGAGATCGGACTTATCCCTGAGATAGCTCCGCGATACCGAACTCCATACTTCCGCCACATCTTCTGTAATGACTACTGTGCAGGCTATTACAGCTACCTTTGGGCAGAAGTCCTTGATGCAGATGCATTCGATGCTTTCAAGGAAAAAGGAATATTCAACCAGGAAGTAGCCACTGCCTACCGCAATATTCTGAAAAAAGGAGGAAGTGTTGAACCTATGGAACTGTACACCACTTTCAGAGGTCACGAACCTAACCCCGATGCACTATTGCGCAACAGAGGGTTAAACTAAGTAAATATATAAGTTTATTCACATTGTTTTCACAAATACAAAAAGTGACTTTTTGCTTAAATCTGGCGAAAAGTCGCTTTTCTTTTTACACTGAATGGAGATATGTTCATAAAAAGCAGGCGATTTTGTAGTAACAAATTGAAAAAAAGGATATATTTGCGGACTATTGAAAAAATATCAATTAATTAACAATAAGAATAAAAGTACATCAAAATGCAAAACAAAGGATTTGTAAGAGTTTTTGCAGTGCTTCTAACTCTTGTCTGTATTTTCTATCTATCGTTCACGATTGTAGCAAATAAATACATGACTGAGGCGGAAGAGGCTGCAGGAGGTGACCGCGTGAAGCTAAGTTACATCTTAGACTCACTATCTACAGAGAAGGTATGGGGACCTTATACTTTCAAAGAAGTTCGTGAAATGGAGATTAACCTTGGGCTTGACCTTAAAGGGGGGATGAATGTTATCCTTGAGCTTAACGTTGGGGACGTTTTGAAATCTCTTTCTGGAAACAACAAAGATGAAAACTTCAACAAAGCACTTGCTGCTGCAAATGCAAGAAGCTCTAAAGGGGAAAAAGATTTCATCAAGCTTTTTGCTGAAGAGTTCAACAAAGTTAGTCCTAACGGCAATTTAGCTTCTATTTTCGGAACTTTCGAATTAAAAGATAGAATCAATGCTAATTCATCAAACGAAGAAGTTCTATCTGTATTGAGAGAAGAGTTGGAAAGTGCGATCAGTAATTCATTCAACGTACTTCGTACCCGTATCGACCGCTTCGGTGTAGTTTCGCCAAACATCCAGAGAATGGAGCAGGCAGGACGTATCTCAGTGGAGCTTCCGGGAATCAAAGAACCAGAACGTGTTCGTAAACTGCTTCAGGGAAGTGCAAATCTTGAGTTCTGGGAAACTTACGAAAATCAGGAAATCTATCCTGCTCTTGCTACTGCAAATGCAAATCTTGCTGCTGCTAACGCTACAACAAAAGACTCAGCATCGACCACAGATAGTAAACAAGCTATTTCGAACGAAATTAAAACAGCGAAAGACTCTGTTTTAAATGCTCTTCTTACACAAACTGACAACAAAGCAAGTTCTTCAGTTGATGAACAAGCGAGAAAAGCGAACCCTCTGTTCTCTCTTTTAAGCCCAAGCGTTTACAACAATCAATTAGCTCCGGGTCCGGTTGTGGGTATTGCTCACTACAAAGATACGATTGCAATCAATCAGATCATCAACTCTAAAATGGTGAGAGATCTATTGCCTCGTAACACTGTTTTGAACTGGACAGTTAAAGCTGTTGATGAAAAGAACCAATACTATCAGTTAGTAGCATTGAAAGCTTCAAACCGTAATGGCGAACCTGCTCTTGGTGGTGACGTTATTACAGATGCAAGCTCTGATTTCAGCCAGCAAGGTGGTGGTCAGGAAGTATCAATGGCTATGAATCAGGAAGGAGCTAAACAATGGGCTCGTATTACACGCGAAAGCAAAGGTAAATCCATTGCAATCGTTCTTGACAAATATGTATATTCATTCCCTCGTGTGAATGATGAAATTCCAAACGGTAGATCTTCTATCACTGGAAACTTCACTCCGGAAGAAGCAAAAGACTTAGCAAACGTATTGAAGTCTGGTAAAATGCCAGCTTCTGTAAAAATCATTCAGGAAGAAGTTGTTGGTCCATCTCTTGGTAAAGAGGCTATCAACGCAGGTGCAATCTCATTCGTTATTGCTCTTATTCTTCTTATGGTTTACATGATGGCTGTTTATGGAACTATCCCAGGTATCATTGCAAACTTAGGACTTGTAATTAACATGTTCTTTACAATGGGTATCCTTGCATCGTTCCAAGCTGTACTTACCCTTTCGGGTATCGCAGGTCTTGTCCTTTCATTAGGAGTTGCGGTGGATGCGAACGTATTGATTTACGAACGTGCGAAAGAAGAGCTTAGAGGTGATAAAAACCTGAAAAAAGCAGTAGAAGATGGATATAACAATGCATTCTCTGCAATCTTCGATGCGAACCTTACGTCGATCATTACAGCAATCATCCTGTTTATGTTCGGTACAGGTCCGATTAAAGGATTTGCTACAACTTTGATCATCGGTCTGGTTGTTTCATTCTTTACATCTGTATTCTTAACTCGTTTGGTTTATGAAAAAGGTCTTGCTAAAGGATGGTTCAAAAACCTTACTTTCACAACAGCTTTAAGCAAAAACATGCTTGTTCACCCAACAATCAACTGGGTTGGACTTCGCAAAAAAGGATACATGGTTTCTGCAGTTGTGTTAGGAGCATTCATTATCTCATTCTTTGTAAAAGGATTGAACTATGGTATTGACTTCACAGGTGGACGTAACTACATCGTACGTTTCGAAAACCCTGTAAATCCACAAGAAGTAGCGAAAGATTTGACTCCGCTATTTACTGGTGCTGCGGTTAACGTGATTACTATCGGTGAAGAAGATCAGGTTCGTATTACAACCAACTACAAAATTGAGGACGAAACACCTCTTGTAGACGACGAAATCACTGGTAAACTATACGAAGGTCTTAAGCCATTCCTGGGTGCAAACACCACATTGGAAAGCTTTAACGACAACAATATCCTAAGCATCCAGAAAGTAGGTCCTGCTATTGCAAAAGACATTACAACAGGTGCGATCTGGGCTGTTATCTTCTCAATGATCGGTATGGGTCTTTATATCCTGATCCGATTCAGAGATTTATCATTCTCAGTAGGTACAATTGCTTCGGCATTCCACGATACATTGATCATTATCGGTGTTTACTCCTTGTTCCACGGATTCCTTCCGTTCTCAATGGAGATTGACCAGTCGTTCATCGCTGCTGTACTTACAGTTATCGGTTACTCAGTGAATGACACGGTGGTAATTTTTGACCGTATCCGTGAAATCATTGGCCTGCATCCGAAAACAGATCGTATGACTCTGATCAACGATGCGTTGAACACGACTCTTGCACGTACAATCAGTACATCATTAAGTACTTTCGTAGTTCTTGTATGTATGTTCGTACTTGGTGGCGATATCATCAGAAGCTTCTGTTTCGCCCTAATCATTGGTATTATCACTGGTACATACTCAACGCTGTTTGTTGCGGTACCGGTAGCATATGAACTACAGTCAAGAAAAGAGAAAAAGCAAAACGCCTAATCTATATTTTGTACTATATTATCATCCTGGGAGGAGTAGTCTGTAGAAGACTACTCCTCTCTTTTTTTGTACAACAAACAGAACCCTATTGTATCGAACAGAAAGCCACAAAATCACCTAAACTTAACAAGACAGGAAAAAAAACATCATTGCTAAAATATCACGAAAACCCTTTACTCATGGGCTTTTGCTTACATATCAGCACTATTAAACAATAAAAACTTTCGATTTAACACCCAAAAAGAGTTGTATATATAAAATATATTTCTCTTCTTTGCACTAAACAAAGAAACAAATGACAAATAATACTGTACATATGCATCATCATCATCATGCTTCGAATAACGAGGTAGGATCTGATATATGCGCACAATAGTATTAAGTTGAAATAGAGAACTAATCTGACTTATTTTGTGTTATAAACATATAGAAAGACCTGCCGAATACTCGGTGGGTCTTTTTTTTTACACAAAAGGGCATAAAGAAAAAATAGTATGTTACGAATTGCAATTCAGGCCAAAGGCCGGTTAAATGAACAAAGCAGCCAGTTGCTGATTGATGCCGACATCGAAGTAAAAAATCCAAAGCGTAAACTTCTCGTTTGTGCCGAAAACTTTCCTGCAGAAATTCTTTACCTGCGTGACGACGATATCCCAACAGCCGTAGCACAAGGTGTAGCTGATATAGGTATCGTTGGAATGAACGAAGTTACGGAGAAAGGGGTTAATGTGAATATCGCCAAAGATCTGGGATTTGGAAAATGCAGAATCTCATTAGCGATACCCAAAGATCATAGCTATAAGGATATCTCCTATTTTGAGGGGAAAAAGATTGCAACCTCTTACCCTAAGATTCTGCAAAAGTATTTCGCAGAAAAAGGAGTAAAAGCAAAGATAATTGAGATTGCAGGTTCTGTAGAAATTGCTCCTGCAGCAGGTATGGCTGATGCCATTTTTGATATTGTAAGTAGTGGTGGGACTCTCATCAGTAATGGATTGAAAGAGGTCGAAACAGTGATTACTTCATCCGCAGTATTAATCACAAATCCTGAAATAGGAGAAGAGAAGCAGAAAATAGTTTCGCAGCTACTTTTCCGTTTCGAATCGATTCTGAGAAGTGTAGGACAGAAATATGTACTGTTTAATATTCCTGACGAGCAGATAGAAAAGACGATTCAGGTGTTACCAAGTCTGAAAAGCCCTACCCTGCTTCCTCTGGCTCAAAAAGGATGGAGTTCTATGCACACGGTAATTGCCGAAAATCAATTATGGACAATCATTTCTGAACTTAAATCACTTGGGGCTGAGGACATCCTCGTGCTTTCGCTGGACAAAATCATCCCATAGTTAAAAGACAAAAGACAGGCTTATGAAAGTGATAATAAACCCAAGAAGAGAGGACTGGAAATCATTAACCAGAAGACCAAATGTTTCGTTGAAGCAAGAGATGCTGGAGGTTGTTTCAGATATTATTCGCAACGTTGCTGCTGAAGGCGATCAGGCATTATTTCAATACGCGCTTAAATTTGATAAAGTTTCTCTTGACTCCCTTTCAGTTCCATTGAGCGAAATCGAGGAGTCTGAATACCAAATAGACGAATCGTTGCAAGCTGCGATATTGGCAGCAGCAGATAACATACGAATGTTTCATGCAGCCCAACTGGCTAAAACTATTGAGATAGAAACCATCCCCGGAGTAAAATGCTATCAGAAATCATTACCAATACAATCTGTTGGCTTGTATATTCCGGGAGGCACTGCCCCACTCTTCTCCACGGTACTGATGCTCGCCATTCCTGCACAGATTGCCGGATGTAAAGAGATTATTCTTTGTACACCGTGTGACTCCGAAGGGAAAATAGCTCCTGCCGTTCTTTTTGCAGCCCGCATTTGCGGTGTTCACAGAATATTCAGAATCGGAGGTGCTCAGGCCATTGCAGCTATGGCAATCGGCACGGAATCAATACCGAAAGTGAATAAGATTTTCGGACCGGGAAACAACTATGTTACCCTTGCAAAACAGCTGGTTTCGACTGAAAATGTTGCGATTGATATGCCCGCAGGACCTTCAGAAGTACTTATTCTGGCAGATGAAACTGCTAATCCATCCTTTATTGCGGCTGATTTGCTTTCACAGGCAGAGCACGGAAATGACAGCCAGTCTATTCTGGTCTGTAACTCTAAACGGTTTGCCACCGAAGTAATCGAAGAGGTATATCAGCAACTCGAGAAACTCTCACGTGCTGATTTTGCACGAATGTCTCTCACGAACAGTAAGGCCTTCGTCTTTGAGAATGTAGATGAAATGATAGATTTCTCCAACAGCTATGCTCCCGAACATCTTATTATTGCTACGAAGAATTACAATACGATTGCCGATAAAATTATATCTGCAGGCTCGGTATTCTTAGGTAACTGGACTCCGGAAAGTGCTGGTGACTATGCTTCGGGAACCAATCATACGCTTCCGACAAATGGTTGGGCTGAATCTTACAGCGGGGTGAATCTGGATAGTTTTATCAAGAAAATTACATTTCAGGAGATTACTCCTGAAGGACTTGGAAATATCGGACCAATCGTCGAAACTATGGCTAAAGCCGAGGGACTTGACGCTCACTCCAACGCAGTGACCATCCGATTAGATCAACTAAATATGAATTAACTATTGGCTATGGATACAATCAGCAATCTTCTCCGACCAAATATTCTTAAATTAAAGGCTTACTCCACTGCACGCGATGAGTATCAGGGGACAATCGGTCAATTTATGGACGCTAATGAAAATCCTGTAGAGACAGGAATAAACAGATACCCCGATCCTTATCAGAAAGAACTGAAATCTAAAATAGCAGGTCTTAAAAAAATAGCAACGGAGAATATATTCGTAGGAAACGGAAGCGATGAAGCCATCGATGTACTTTATCGCGTATTTTGTCGTCCGGGCATCGATAATGTTATTGGAATAACGCCCAGCTACGGTATGTACAAAGTGGCTGCCGACATCAACGATATTGAGTACCGGGAGTATAAACTGGACAAAAACTTTAATTTTAATGCGACAGAGCTCCTGAAGCTGGTCGACGCAAACACAAAAATGCTTTTTCTGTGCTCTCCGAATAATCCAAGTGGAAACTTGCTTGATCAAAGAGAAATTGGAATCCTACTGAAGCAATTTGAAGGTATACTGATTATTGACGAAGCATATATCGATTTTGCCACGTCTGAATCATACACCACGCTGTTATCTCAGTATCCTCGCCTGGTCATCCTGCAAACTCTGTCAAAAGCCTGGGGAGCTGCAGCCATTCGTTTGGGGCTTGCTTTTGCCAGTGCCGCAATTATCACCTTCATGACACGAGTAAAATATCCCTACAATGTCAATTTACTCAGCCAGAAAGCGGCCATTCAGACTTTGAATGAATCGGATAGAATAGCGAAAACGGTGAATATGATCTGTTCTGAAAGAGATCAACTCAAACAAAGACTTATCTCCTTTCCATTTGTCGAACATGTGTACCCATCAGATGCGAATTTCCTACTTGTCAGATGCTTTCAGGCGACCAAACTATATAACTTTCTCCTGAAAAAAGAGATTATCGTCAGAGATCGCTCTTCGGTGCCAGGTTGTGAGTCATGCCTTCGGGTATCTGTTGGAACACCCGAAGAGAACCAAAAACTAATTGAGGCTCTTTTAGCATACGAGCTGTTACTCTAATTCCATTATTATGCCTAAAAAAGTACTATTTATAGATAGAGACGGAACGATCATAAAGGAGCCACCTGTTGATTTTCAGGTCGATTCTCTTGAAAAACTTGAATTTATTCCGGGAGCAATTACTCATCTCTCGCGTTTATCGTTGCTGGATTACGAGATAGCCATGGTTACGAATCAGGATGGTTTGGGCACACCCAGCTTTCCTGAAGCTGATTTCTGGGTACCTCAAAATAAAATGATGCAGATACTCACGGGTGAGAAGGTCCGATTTGACGAAGTCTTTATTGATAAGTCTTTCCCTGAAGAGCAATTACCTACACGGAAACCAGGAACAGCCATGCTGCATAAGTATATCTCTAATACGCAATATGATCTGGCTAATTCTTATGTCATCGGGGATCGGATAACCGATATTCAGTTAGCAAAAAATCTCGGATGCAAAGGGATCTTATTTCAGAACCTCGAAACAGGAAGAAAGATGATTCAGCACGAGATGCTTTCCGACTATTGTACACTGATCTCTGACTCCTGGGAAGAGATCTATCAGCTTCTTCGCAGCGGAGACCGAGTTGCTACTATTCACAGACAAACAAAAGAGACCGATATTCGTCTGACGTTAGATCTGGATGGAAATCAGTCCAGCTTTATCCATACAGGATTACGATTTTTTGATCACATGCTCGACCAGATTGTTCACCATGCAAAAATATCGGTCAATCTGGAAGCTCAGGGAGACCTCGATGTGGATGAACACCACCTGATTGAAGATATCGGAATCGTTTTGGGAAAAGCAGTTCACGAAGCTTTGGGCAGTAAGCTGGGACTTGAGCGATATGGCTTTGCCTTACCCATGGACGAGTCCAGCGCTCAGGTGCTGATTGACTTTGGCGGAAGGATCTCCTTTGAATGGGAGGCTAAATTCCAACGCGAAAAGATTGGAGATATGCCCTGCGAAATGTTTAAACATTTTTTCAAATCATTCTGCGAAGGAGCTGTGTGCAACCTCCACATCAAAGCAACCGGAGAGAACGAGCATCATAAGATCGAAGGAATATTTAAGGCTTTTGCCAGAGCTCTGAAAATGGCTATCAGAAGAGATCCTTATTCAAATTATTTACCAAGCAGTAAAGGTGCATTATAAACATATTACTATGAAAGATCGGAAGGATATTACAATTATTGATTATGGATTGGGGAACCTTCAGTCTATATGTTTCGCTCTTGACCGGATCGGTGCAAGTTATGAAATTACAAACGACAAAAGTAAGATTGAATTAGCTCACCGGGTATTGCTGCCCGGAGTTGGAGAAGCAGGTACGGCTATGGCTGAGTTAAAAAGACTTGACTTGGTCGATACAATAAAATCTCTACAACAACCTGTACTGGGAATCTGCCTCGGAATGCAACTGTTGTGTGAGCATACAGAAGAGGGAGATACTTCTTGTTTGAATTTGATCCCCGTCAAGGTCAAACAGTTTACACCCTCTGCTGAACACAAAGTTCCACATATCGGATGGAATACGATCAGCCGGCTAAAATCTCCTTTGCTCATCGATATTCATGAGGAAAGCCATGTTTACTTTGTGCACTCCTACTATGCCGAATGTTCAGAACATACCATAGCCGAATGCAGTTATGGCATTCCTTTCAGTGCAGCAATCGTGTCAAACAACTTCTACGGATGTCAGTTTCATCCTGAAAAAAGCGGTGATATTGGTGAATTAATCCTTAGAAATTTTATACACTTATCCTAAAGTCCACATCTATGAACATAAAAATAATCCCTGCTATCGACCTGATCGAAGGAAAATGCGTGAGGCTCACTCAAGGTGACTATCTCAAAAAGACTGTTTACCAGAAAGACCCGGTTGATATGGCAAAATATTTCTCCGATCTCGGGATCAGACGTCTGCATCTGGTCGATTTGGATGGAGCTAAAGCAAACGAACCCAAGAATCTGAGAGTCCTTGAGCGAATAGCTACATCTACGATGCTCGAAATCGAATTTGGCGGAGGTATAAAAAGCACTGACGCTTTGAACTCCGTCTTCTCAGCCGGTGCAAGTTATGCTATCGGAGGTAGTATTGCGGTAAAGAACAGTGAGTTATTTATCAGCTGGCTGGAACAGTTCAAGAATAAGATTATTCTGGGAGCGGACATCAAGGACAATAAGATAGCTATTAATGGGTGGATGGATGCTACGGATGCTACCATCAACGAATTAATTCAGAAATTCATACCTCATGGACTCAAACAGGTGATCTGTACAGAAATATCCAGGGATGGAATGCTGGAAGGTCCGGATTTTGAACTGTATAAAATCCTTCAGATTGAATTCCCGAAAGTCGATATTATTGTAAGTGGCGGTGTAAGTTCCAACAAAGATATCGAAACACTTGAGGCACTTGATATGAGAGCAGTAATCGTAGGCAAAGCAATCTACGAAAATAAAGTTGATCTAAAGGCCCTGTTATGTTAGCAAAGAGAATTATCCCATGTCTGGATATTAAAGATGGACAAACCGTGAAAGGAGTGAATTTTGAAGGTTTGCAAATTATCGGTGACCCGGTCGAACTGGCCGCCAAATATGCTGGACAAGGAGCTGATGAACTTGTATTTCTGGATATCACCGCATCGAAAGAGGAGCGAAAAACTTTTGCTGAACTGGTCAGACGAATTGCAAAAGAGATTAATATCCCTTTTACTGTGGGTGGCGGAATCTCCTCGGTTGAGGATGCTGCCCGACTATTAGATGCCGGGGCAGATAAAATCACCATCAACACTTCTGCCGTAAAAAATCCATCTCTGGTGAATGAAATTGCGGCAAAGTATGGCAGTCAGTTTATTGTGGTAGCCATAGATGCTCTATTCGAAAATGGCACATGGATCGTAACTACCCACGGGGGGAGTAATAAGACCGAACGTAATCTGTTTCACTGGGCACTTGAAGTTCAGGAGAGAGGTGCCGGAGAGATATTATTCACTTCAATGAATCACGATGGAACGCGTGAAGGATATCCATTAGAAGCATTCGCTGAGTTAAACCGTATTCTGCATATTCCGGTAATTGCTTCGGGAGGTGCAGGCTCAGTAGAAGATATTGAGGAGGTATTCACACTGGGCAAGGCGGATGCTGCTTTAGCGGCAAGCATCTTCCACTATGATGAAATACCCATACCCGTACTTAAAAGCAGACTTATTGAAAAAGGAATCAGAATAAGAATTTAAAAACAAAATACGATGATACAATTTAAGGATTTAGATCTCACCAAATCAACAGATGGACTTATTCCGGCAATCATTCAGGACGACAGAACACTTCAGGTACTCATGCTTGGATACATGAATGAAGAGGCTTTCGAAAAAACAAAGCAAGAACGCCTGGTTACTTTTTACAGCAGAACAAAAGGACGAATCTGGACAAAAGGTGAAACCAGCGGAAACGTGCTTCATGTAAGAAATATAATGAAGGATTGCGACAACGATACGCTTCTGATTCGGGTGATCCCGGCAGGTCCCGTGTGTCATACCGGAAGTGATAACTGTTTTAATAGCCGCCAGACCGAAGGATTTATTTTAAAGCTACAGAGTATTATTCGTGAACGCCACGAAAAAATGCCGGCAGGTTCTTATACGACTAAACTTTTCGAGAAAGGGATCAATAAGATTGCTCAAAAAGTAGGTGAAGAGGCTGTCGAAACTGTTATTGAGGCCATCGCTTGCAATGATGAACGATTAATCTATGAAGCATCTGACTTGATTTACCACTTAATTGTACTTCTGACAGCCAAGGGATATTCATTGAAAGAGATTGAGGAAGAACTCTTCAAAAGACACAAATAATACGCTTCTTCTGAATAGAAACATTTAAAGAGTCTAATGCCTTGTTAGACTCTTTTTCGCATTTTCTTTGCTAACTTTGCATAATAATCTCTTTCAAAATTTATTGTTGATGGAAAGTTCTAAAATTAAATTTAAAGTTCAGCGGGTAATTGTATCTGTGTCTGTGCTCTTGCTTGTTGGGAAGTTTATTGCATTTTTTATCACAAACTCTGTAGGTATCCTTACAGATGCTATGGAAAGTATTGTAAATGTAGCTGCAGGATTCATTAGCTTGTATAGCCTTCACATTTCTGGTAAACCCAAAGATAAAGGACATCCTTTCGGGCACGGAAAAATTGAACTCATATCTGCATCCATAGAGGGACTGCTGATTATGCTTGCCGGAGGGTTGATTATATTCGAAGGTGTCAAAAGACTATTTGAACCCTCGATGCTGGAAAAACTCGACATTGGTATATACATTGTAGCCATTGCGGGACTTGTAAACTACCTTTTGGGCTGGTACAGCATCTATGTAGGTAAGAAATATGATTCAATTGCTCTGATTGCCGGAGGCAAGCACCTTCAATCGGACACCTACTCGACGATCGGGCTGGTGTTAGGTCTGATTTTGCTTTACTTTACCAAGATTGCATGGATAGACAGTGTACTGGCAATTTTATTCGGCTCTATTATTCTGGGAACGGGTATCGGTATCTTGCGCAAAACTACCGAGAATCTAATGGATAAAGCAGACGAAGAGATCCTCGAAAACATTCACAAAACGATTATTGCAAACAGAAATGAGTCATGGGTAGATGTCCACAACATGAAGGTACTGAAATATGGAAGTAACTACTTCATGGATTGTGACCTCACTCTTCCATTTTATTTTAATATCAAAGAAGGTCATGACTGCTGTGTCGATTTCGCAAATCTAATCAAAAGCAAGTACCCAGAACGAATAAGACTCTCTATTCATACCGACCCTTGCTTTCAAACAAAAGACTGTCCGGGCTGTCTGATGACAAAATGTCCCCACAGAACTGCTGACCGCGATGAGAATCTGAATTTGACGATTGACCTGATGACTCAGGATGATGACTCGCTGGTATAGAACAGAACCGATTTAAAAGAAAACTGCCTGAAGACTGGAATTCTCAGGCAGACAAAAAAAATGCAGTGAAGGATTTATTTTAGCGTATCACTACGTCAAAATAGGCCTTCACTGCTCTCACTTACATCTATCAAAAAAACCTTATATTATTCAGGAAAATTTCTTTTCTGAGTCTGTAAGAGCTTCTGATTTCAGATCATATTTTATCTCTTACCGACAATACAAAGGTACTCCAGACTCGAGGTTACAGCAAATTTCAGGCCGTTTTAATGGTATGCAGCTTTATGAAAACAAAACACCACATATGACTGAATAACAGCTGTTTAAAACAAACATCTTAATAAAATAAGGTATGCACACCTGATTTATATCCAAATAAAGCACTTAAAACAAGAATAAAACAGACACTTTCTGAATAAAAATTTCTACAATACGCTAAAATGTAAGGGCGCAAAAAAAGCCGCAGTACACCTAAGTCTACTGCGGCTTCTTTATGCATTTTTATCCCAAAGGAGTAAAAACAACCTTATCTATTTCCTTTCACAACAAAAGCACCTTCGTACTTAGTGTGTCCATCGGTCACAATGAGTTTATGAACACCATTATGGCGCATTTCGCCCAACTCAACAATCACACCATCCACGATCAGACGAGTCTCCTCCAATACGATCTGTCCATTTGCTCTCTCAATCCGAATCGAAACGGATTCTGAAGGCACTTTCTGAAAATCTATTGAAATAGATCTATGGTCTTGCTCAACATCAATGATTAATTTACCTGGCACTAAAGACTTAAGTCCCATATCCGGAAGAGTCTCCTGCATTTCAATATCATTATTTGTCCCCAGACCATGCTTTGCAGAAGCTTCTGCTGACAATGAAACTAAAAATACTCCTACTAATAAAAATCGTAGCATTTTCATAATACAATAAGAATTAAATATATAAACAGTGATATCTTACTGAGGAATTTATTCAGGAACATGTGCGGAAGATGTCCCTATAGTCTCCAAATACTCTTCCAACTTTAAATTCTGATTTGTCACGCCGGCTTTTTGCATAATCCTGTAGCGCTTAGATTTAATGGTATTGGGAGTAATATTCAGGAGCAAGGCCAGTTTATCCGAAGATAAATCAAAACGCAATAAACAGCAGAAATTAATCTCGTCCTTACTTAAAGCAGGTACCTGCTCCTGCAGTGTCGTTGTAAATTCCGGATAGAGTTCGTCGGTGATTCCTTTCAGATTAGCCCAATCCTCCTCCGTAAGAGAAGGGGCGCCAAAAACATCCTTTACAGCGGAATCATAGCTCTTGCGTTTCTGCTCATTCTTAATCGGAAGATTGGAGATAAGTTTGATCTTTTCATAAAGAATCGATCTCTGAAACAATGAATCTTTCATCATAGCAAATCGTTTTGCGGCATCTTTCAGCTGCTGCTCTTTAACCTTCAGAATCATCTGATTATTTTTAGTCAGCAGCTCTTGTTCTCTCAGTCGGGATTTATGCAACTCTGTCTCTTTCCCTTTTTCAATCAACTTCTGTTTCAGATTCAATTCATTCTGAGCACGAATGTGTTCCTGATTACGAAAAAAGAAAAAGATAATCACCAAAAGCAAAATAAGACCAATCACAATAATTATTACCTGCTGGTATTTAATTTTTAGCTTGTTATTTGCATTCAAGAGTTGTTCCTGTGCATTTTTCTGCTCGATTTCAAATAGCGCTTTAGCCTGACTCATATTCCGCAATGAATCGGCAAGCACATTTTCCTTCTCAAGATATTCTAAAGCTTTGACAAAATTGCCCGTATTCTTTTCAACCCGGTATTGATATTTATATACCACAAGCTTCTGCGCTGAAACAGTCATTGATGAAGACAAAGAATCCAGCAGATTTTTTGCCTCTGCCCATCGATCCTGAGCCATCTTCATATCAACTAATGCCAGTTGCGACTGATAAGCGTGTTTGGGTAAAATGTTTATTGCGTAACGGATATACTTCTCTGCCTGATCATACTTCCCCAGTTTGGTGTAAAACCTGCCGATGTAACCCGAAATAGATGCCCGCAAAATAGGCTCTTCAATAGATTGAGCCATCGAATCTGCTTGTAACGCATACGACAAAGCTTTCTCGAAATTCTTATCGTACGAGTAACTCTTTGCAATATCACGTAGCGCGATGGTCTGACTACGTTTATTTCCTGACTTTTTAAAGTAGTTTTCTGCTTTTGTATAGAATTGTAACGCTTGTATGGCATCAAACTGAGCAAGAAATAAGTCGGCAGTGTAACTGCAAATGTAGCCTGACAGTCCGTCCATACTTCGCTTCTGAGCCTGATTGAGCGCCTTTAAATAAAAAGACAATGCCTCTTCATTTCTATTCTGAGACGACAGTGCTCTTGCCGCATAATAATCAATATACACCTGCTGTTCTGACTTATCATCGCTCTTGATCAAACGACTGGCCTCAACTAAAAGTGTATCTGAAGGAAGTTTCTTTTGAATGGAATCTGCGATTTTTGAAGTAAGATAACACCACTTGATGAGATGATCTTTGGAGAGCTTTCGGGGATCGACGGAGTTTGTTAAAATAGCATAAGCACTATCCGCATTCTGTTTATAGATAACTTCAGCATTGTCTATCTTACTTTGCAAATCCATCTTTTGACATGATACTAACAAGATGATAAACAACAACAACAGCACTCTAATCTTCATTTCTAACGTTTTTTTAACTCCTTGAATACTGCAAATATATATAAAAGAAATATATGTTAAACATGAAAATGATTCGATTGAGCAATTATATTCAAATTAGAAGAAGTAAGTCATAAATTCCACCCAAAGAGTAGACTCAAAGTAATATTAGGTAAAATTATTCCGTCGATTAACACAACAAAACAAGATAAAATGCGACCCTATTACTTAAAATGAATTATTTTTGTGGTCTGAAATCAATAAATTTTCATCAACTATGGCTGATAAAAAAGTAAGAGTGCGATTCGCACCGAGTCCAACCGGACCTTTACATATCGGCGGGGTACGCACCGCTTTATACAACTACCTTTTCACAAAAAAGTTAGGCGGAGACATGATTCTTCGCATTGAAGATACCGACTCTCAGAGATTTGTTCCAGGAGCAGAGGCTTACATTGTCGAAGCACTTGGCTGGTTAGGCATTAAATTCGATGAGGGAGTAGATTTTGGTGGAAATTACGGACCTTACAGACAATCAGAGAGAAGAGATATCTACAGAAAATATGTAGCTATCCTTTTGGAGAAAGGAAGAGCATATATCGCTTTCGATACTCCGGAGGAACTTGATGCTAAAAGAAATGAGATTCAAAACTTCCAGTACGACGCTTCTACGCGTATTGGCATGCGTAACTCATTGACGCTTTCAGCAGAAGAGACACAAAAACTTATCGACGAAGGACATAAATATGTTGTTCGCTTTAAAATAGAGCCAAACGAAGATGTGATCGTTGACGACCTTATTCGTGGCGAAGTAAAAATCAACTCTTCTATCCTCGATGACAAGGTGCTTTATAAATCTGCGGATGATCTTCCGACGTATCACCTTGCAAATATCGTAGATGACCATTTGATGGAAATTACCCACGTAATCCGTGGTGAAGAGTGGTTACCATCTGCTCCACTTCACGTGCTACTTTACCGTGCTTTTGAGTGGACAGACACAATGCCTCGTTTTGCTCACCTTCCGCTTCTTTTAAAACCTGACGGAAATGGCAAACTAAGCAAACGTGATGGAGACCGATTAGGATTCCCGGTATTCCCTCTGGAATGGCAAGATCCGAAAACCGGAGATATCTCTTCAGGTTACCGCGAATCGGGGTATCTTCCTGATGCTGTAATCAACTTCTTGTCTCTTCTGGGATGGAATCCGGGAACAGAGCAAGAAATTTTCTCAATGGAAGAGCTTATCGAAGCATTTTCACTGGAGCGTTGCAGCAAAAGTGGTGCAAAATTTGACTACGAAAAAGGGAAGTGGTTCAACCACAAATACATTCAACAGAAGTCTAACGAAGAGATCTGCTCATTGTTTCAACCTATTTTGAAAGAGAAAGGGATCGAAGCTAACGATGCAACTGTGACTTCGGTGATTGGACTTGTAAAAGAGCGTGTTAACTTTGTCAAAGAACTTTGGGACCAGGCTTCTTTCTTCTTTGTTGCTCCTACATCCTACGACGAGAAAACAATCAAGAAACGCTGGAAAGAAGAAACACCTGCGCAGATGCAGGAATTAAGCGACCTTTTAAACAGTATTGAAGACTTCAGTCCTGCAAATACAGAAGAGATCGTAAAAGCATGGATTTCTGAAAAAGCTTATAACATGGGGGGAATCATGAATGCATTCCGTCTGTCGATTGTAGGTGAGCCTAAAGGTCCGCATATGTACGATATTATCTCTATTATCGGCAAAGACGAAACTGTTCGTCGTATCACTAATGCTATTAACACAATCAAATAAAACAACACAGATCAGGTAAGAGCGATAATATTGCTCTTACCTGTATTATATTTTACCTCCCCATGAAATACCTTTACACAATTGTATTATCATTGATTTGTATCTGTTCGGTGAAAGCCCAAAAACTGCAATTTGCGTACGATGTCAATTTGCACGCTTTTTTTGACAACAGAGAATATTCAAGCGAGTTTCAACAATCTCAAACCGTTTTTGGAAGCCGGATTGCTCCTGATTTAGGAGTAAAGTTTAATGAAAACAATTATATAATGGCAGGGATCAACTACCTGCAGGAGTTTGGCCACAAGAGTTTTGACACCCGACCAGATTACACATTATATTACAGATACAAAAATGATTGGTTTAATGGTATAGGAGGTTCTTTCAACAGACGCTTTTTAAAAGCGGAATACCCGTTCTCTATGTTTAGTGACCTGGTATCTTACTATGACCCGAATATTGACGGGTGCTTATTTCAGGTTGAAAAGAAAAAAGTATGGTTTGAATTTTTCTGTGACTGGTTTGGCAGACAAGATGATAACGTCAGAGAAAAGTTTATGCTTGGAACTTCTGCGGAATATCGCCACAAAATGTTCTTTGCAGGATACAACTTCTATATGATACACTACGCCGGGACAACGGCTGCAGACAGCCTCATTGACAACGGCGTGGCATACCCATATGTAGGGGTTGATTTTACATCTGTAGCCCCTGCGATGAAAAAACTCTCTGTCAAAGGTGGTCTTATGTGCGGCTTGGAGCAGGTAAGAGCAACAGGAGAAGGATTCAAAGCAACTCCCGGATTTCAAGTTGAAATCGAAGCCCAATGGAAAATGCTTGGCCTGAAAAATACATTCCGTACCGGAAAAGGCATGATGGTCAACTGGGGGAAATTCGACGACGAATACAACACCTTGTACTGGGGAGATCCGTATTATAGAGCAAAAAACTATAACAGACTTGATCTTTACTGGCAAATTACCAAATCCAAGTATGTTGATTTTAAATTACAATCCGTATTTCACTCAGATGGCAAGGTTTTAGCCGATTGGCAACAAATGCTTGTGTTGAGCGTAAATATTAACAACCAATAATTTTGCATGTTCATCTACGATCTGGTTATTAACCTCCTTCCTTCGGGAATTAAATTATTAGCCTGTTTTAAAGAGAAAGAGAAAAATTTAGCTCTTGGACAAAAGAATGTTTTTTCATACTTGAAAGAACATATTGACCCCAATGCTAACTATATATGGTTTCATGCTTCTTCTTTGGGAGAGTTTGAACAAGGACGTCCGATGATTGAGAAAATCAAGAGAGAACATCCTGAATACAGCATCATACTCACTTTCTTTTCGCCTTCGGGATACGAAGTTCGAAAGAACTATCCGTTAGCTGATTTAATTTGCTACCTTCCGTTCGACACAAAGAAAAATGTCGAACAGTTTCTGGAGCTTGTTAAACCAAAGAAGGCGATATTCATCAAGTATGAGTTCTGGCTAAATTACCTGAAGGGACTGAACGAACGAAAAATTCCGACATACATTATCTCTGCTATTTTTCGACCGGACCAACTCTTCTTTAAATCACACGGAAGCTGGTACCGGAAAATGCTCCGGTATTTTGACCACATCTATCTGCAGGATGATAACTCCAAACAGCTATTGTCGTCCATCGGATACACGAATACAACTGTGTGTGGAGACACCCGCTTCGACCGTGTCATTGAGATTCAGCAACAGGCAAAGGAAATTCCTCTCGTGGAGCTGTTTTCAAAAGACCAGAAAGTAATGGTAGCGGGAAGTTCGTGGCCAAAGGATGAGGAAGTATTCGTTCCCTACTTCAACACGAACAAAGAGATAAAGCTAATTATTGCTCCGCACGAGATTCACGAACCTCACTTGAAAGAGATCGAATCCCGTTTGAAGCGACCATATCTTCGGTTTAGCCAGGCTACTCCCGAAAATATCCAATCCGCCGATTGCCTGATCATGGATTGCTTCGGTATGCTTTCGTCAGTCTATCGCTACGGGGATGTAGCCTACATAGGCGGAGGCTTTGGTGTAGGAATACACAATATACTCGAGGCTGCTGTTTATGGCATGCCTGTGATCTGGGGACCTAACTTTGCGAAGTTCCGAGAAGCAAAAGGACTCATCAGTGCCGGTGGCGGGTTCAGCATTCAAAGCTCCGCCGAATTTAATGAGAAGTGTGACCGGTTATTCTCAGACAAAGACTACTTATCTTCGATCAGTAAAAAGTCTTTTGACTTTGTCGCAGATCATTCAGGAGCAACCGATAAGATTTACTCCGACTTATTCTAAAAATACAGCACAAAGAGAGGTTACGCCCCATACATGGGGATTTGTAACCTCTCTTTGTATGTTAATATCAAAGATTCACATCACCGGGAAAAACTCAAACATCTTTCTGAATAAAAAATAAAGTAGCAAAACAGAACCATTCTTTTAATAAACAATAACTTATTCAAATATCAGCTATAAATAAGGGGGTGCACCCCCAGAACATTACATTTCTCGCTCAAATTATTTGATTTTGTGCAGTTTAATTTTACTTTTGCACAGAATACAACAAAATGTGCTATGATTAAAGAGAACTTTATTCAACTTTTCGCAGAGTCTTTTGCCCAAAACTGGGAACTTCCGGCTCTAAGTGATTACGTTGAAAAAACGTCATTTACTTATGGTGAAACGGCAACCGAGGTTGCTAAACTTCACCTGCTTTTTGAATCTTGTCATGTAAAACAAGGAGACAAAATAGCTCTAATAGGACGCAATACTTCAAGCTGGTGTATCGTTTACGTTGCTGCAATAACTTACGGTGCTGTCATTGTACCCATTTTACCGGACTTCAACCCAAACGATGTTCACCACATCGTTTCTCATTCTGATTCAGTGTTGCTTTTCACAACTGACAGCATTTGGGAATCTTTAGAAGAAGAGAGACTACCTGGTATTAAAGGAGCCTTCTCGCTGACTGACTTCCGTTGCATTTATCAGAAAGATGGAGAAAAAATTCAGAAATTCATGATTCACCGTCACGAATTCTTCGACCAGAAATATCCAAACGGCTACACAGCCAAAGACATAAAATATGCCAACAGAGGAAATGCCGAACTGGCATTGATCAGTTACACTTCGGGAACTACAGGATTCAGCAAGGGAGTTATGCTTTCTGCTAATAATCTTGCAGGGAATACAGTGTTCGGTAAGTCTACCCGACTTTTTGTTCCGGGTGATACCTGCCTTTGCTTCTTACCTCTTGCCCATGCCTACGGATGTGCATTTGACTTTCTGACACCTATTGTATCGGGAGCTCACATCACGTTACTTAGCAAAATACCTACACCGAAGATTTTGCTAAAAGCATTTGAGGAGATAAAACCAAGCAATATCTGCATGGTGCCTCTGATTCTGGAGAAGATCTATAAAAAACAGATCCTTCCAAAAATCAGCAGCAATGCAATCAAGCTTTTGTTGAACGTCCCGTTCATCAACGATAAGATTTATGCAAAAATTCGCGAATCTCTGGTTGAATCTTTCGGAGGAAACTTCAAACAAATTATTGTAGGGGGTGCTCCACTGAACCAGGAGGTAGAAGAATTTTTGTATCGGATTAAATTCCCTTTCACTGTTGGTTATGGAATGACTGAATGCGGACCTCTGATCAGCTACTCGCAATTCGACAGCTTTATTCCTACCTCTGCCGGACAAGTACTTAAAGGCTACATGGAAGTAGAAATTGAATCGGAAGATCCGTATAATACTGTAGGTGAAATCAAAGTTCGTGGAGAACACGTCATGATGGGATACTACAAAAACCCCGAAGCCACAAAAGAAATTCTAAAAGATGGCTGGTTATATACCGGGGATATGGGTAAAATTGACCTTGAAGGAAATATTTTTATTCGCGGTCGTAGTAAAAACATGATTCTCGGAGCCAGCGGTCAAAATATTTACCCCGAAGAGATCGAAGCTAAACTAAACAACATGCCTTGCGTGATGGAAAGTTTAATTATCGAAAGAAACGGAAAACTTGTCGCCCTGGTATATCCCGATTACGACGGATTAGACTCCATTGATATCAATCAGGATGCTCTTCCGACAATAATGGAGGAGAATCGCAAGAACCTGAATAAGGTTGTTGCCCCCTTCGAACAGGTATCAAGTATCGAATTATTCCCGAGCGAATTCGAAAAAACGCCCAAAAAGAGCATCAAAAGGTACCTTTACCAGGGAGTTAGTGTTAAATAAAGTTATTTTGAGCAATTTCGCAAAAAAAAGTCTCCAAAAAAATTTGGAGTGTCTAAAAATGCCTTACATTTGCAGCGATAAAAGAAAACAACATAAGTTTTAACGTTTCTAATTACTTACAAAAATGAAAAAGTTAGTTTTGTTCTTTGTTGCTGTTGTTGCAGTATCTTTCGCATCATGTGGTGGTGCTAAAACTGAACAAGTTCCTGCAGTTGACTCAGTTGCAGCAGTTGTTGAGGAAGTTACAGAAGCTGTTATGGATACAGCTACTAACGATACTCTTGCTACAGACACAACAGTTGTAGTAGCTGAATAATACATTCAGCAAAAAAAATTAAAGAGGACCGCTCAAGGAGTGGTCCTCTTTTTTTATATCACTTTGGGTGAAGTACATATCTAAATTCGTCTTCATTCACGGAATATAAATTAGCAATCATCCAAACCTTTTTGCTTTTTTTCTTACCTTTGCCGCAGTTACACCAAACCAATACATTATTTTATTTCATGAGCGATCAACGTTATAATCTACGCGGCGTTTCAGCTTCGAAAGAAGATGTACATAACGCTATTAAAAACATTGATAAAGGTATTTTTCCGAAAGCATTTTGTAAAATTATTCCAGATATCCTCGGAGGTGACAACGACTATTGCAACATTATGCATGCAGATGGTGCGGGAACAAAATCTTCTTTGGCCTACACTTACTGGAAAGAAACCGGAGATATTTCTGTGTGGAAAGGCATTGCTCAGGATGCTTTAATCATGAATATTGATGACCTATTGTGTGTCGGAGCAACGGACAATATTCTGATCTCCTCTACGATCGGGCGCAACAAGCACCTCATTCCGGGAGAAGTTATTTCTGCAATCATTAATGGAACGGACGAACTCCTCGAAGAACTTCGTTCAATGGGGGTTAATGCTTATGCTACAGGGGGCGAAACTGCCGATGTTGGTGATTTGGTTCGCACAATTATTGTAGATAGTACTGTAACCTGCAGAATGAAACGTTCCGATGTTATTTCTAACGACAACATCAAAGGTGGAGATGTTATTGTCGGCCTGGCATCTTACGGACAAGCTACTTATGAGAAAGAATATAATGGAGGTATGGGAAGTAATGGTCTTACTTCAGCCCGCCACGATGTTTTTGCAAAATACCTGTCCGAAAAGTATCCGGAAAGCTACGATTCAAATGTTCCTGATGAACTTGTTTACTCTGGAAATCTGAAACTAACCGATCAGATTGAAGAACTTGGAATCGATGCGGGCAAACTGGTTCTCTCTCCTACCCGTACATACGCTCCTGTGATAAAAAGAATTTTGGACGAAATGCGTTCATCTGTTCATGGAATGGTACACTGTTCGGGAGGGGCACAAACAAAAGTGATGCACTTTGTGAATAATGTTCGTGTGATCAAAGACAACCTATTCCCGGTACCTCCTCTATTCAGAATTATCCAGGAACAATCTGGTACTGAATGGAAAGAGATGTACAAAGTTTTCAATATGGGTCACCGTATGGAAATTTACCTCGCACCGGAACATGCTGAAAAAATAATCGAAATTTCAAAATCATTCGGTATCGAAGCTCAGATTGTCGGACGTGTAGAAACTGCCGATCAGAACGAACTGATCATCGAAAGCGAATTTGGTCGATTTGAATATTAATACATAAAAAGAGAGCGTTGAATGAAATCATTCAACGCTCTCTTTTTATATTATCATTACTTTCCTAAGCTTGATTTTTCAAAACATAAAGGTAGTAAATCTTTAATACTATCTACTTCGTACACCGTATCGCGGCTACTCAAAAGAATACGCATCGGCTTTCCTCCTCTTTGCTCACTTTCGAGAATCACCGGGCTACAAGATCCACACGGAGCTAAGACTTCACTCACAAAATCACCGTTTGTAAAAGCAGCAATAGCCAGAATCTCACAAGCCACTTCCGGATATTGGGAGTTTGCATAGAACAGAGTAGTTCGCTCAGCACACAAACCCGAAGGATAAGCTGCATTCTCCTGATTGGTTCCCGTAATAATTTCACCATTAGCTAAAAGGACAGCAGCACCCACCTGAAAGTTGGAATAGGGAGCATATGAACGTTTTGTTGCTTCCTGAGCCAAACTAACTAATTTTTTTTCCACTTCTCCTAACTCAGAAAAGTCATAAACTTTTATATTTGCAGATATTACAAGATTTTTCATCTGATCCCAATTAATTTAATTCTATTCGGTAATTTTTCTATCAAACAAAACAGATCATCCCGTATGATAGTTTTATTACCTACAGTGAATGTCCTTTGTAATAAACAAAAATAGAAAATTAATAGCAGTTTTCGAAGAAACAAACTATAAATATTATATACATATGAGTAATAAAAAATGGATTATGGCACTCCTTCTGGGCGCAACTTGTTGGACGGCACAATCCAAAAACAAAACCTACCTTGACTACATTGACACCTATAAGGAAATTGCTATTTCTCACAGTAAAAAATACAAGATACCGGCAAGTATCACTCTGGCTCAGGGACTTTTAGAGTCGAATGCCGGAAAAAGTCGTCTGGCGAAAGAAGGGAATAACCACTTCGGGATTAAATGCCATTCGAGCTGGACGGGACGCCGTATGTATCATGACGATGATGCGAAAGACGAATGCTTTCGTAAATACAGAGATGCGCGTGACTCCTACGAAGACCATGCCCAGTTTCTGACCAATGGAAGCAGATACGCTTTCCTCTTTAATTACAAAACGACTGACTACACCTCCTGGGCAAAGGGGTTGTCAAAGGCTGGGTATGCAACAGACAGACACTATCCCTCAAAATTGATCCGAATCATTGAAGAGTACAACCTCGCTGTTTACGACTCTAAGAAAGGTGCAGAAGGCTTTTTCTTCACACACACCACTTATACAAACCAGGGACTGCTGTATATAGAAGCATTTGAGGATGAAACCATTGAGATGATATCCGAAGAATTTAAAATTAGTGCGAAAAAGATACGCAAATACAATGATATGCCGAAAGATTATCAACCATCTGCCGGAGATCCTGTATATTTGGAGGGCAAACGATCAAAAACAAAATCGGACGACCGCACACACATAGTTCAAAGTGGTGAGTCTATGTATTCGATTGCTCAGAAATATGGTATTAAACTAAAATCACTCTACAAAATGAATAAAAAATCGAACGATTACGCTGTTCAGGAGGGTGATACATTGAAACTTCGATAGTATATTCTGTCGATTCAACAAACTCTAAAAATGAAAAAATTATTTATCGTACTGATAATGACGCTCAGCTCCCTCTCTTCGTTCGCTCAAACCTACGAGGACTGGATTGAAAAGTCATTTGTATTTATGGAAACGCAAGAATGGAGTGCGGCCGAAGAGTGTATTCTCAAAGCGTTGCGCATGAAACCCGGCAATCCCGAAAATGCTATCCTGCTTTCTAACCTTGGAACGATACAGCGTAAATTAGGGAAAAACGATGAAGCTCTCCAGTCCTACTCTACCGGATTATTGTTTGCTTCGAAATCACCGGCTCTCTTACTTAACCGTGCGGAGTTGCTTTTCGAACTGGATAGTATCTCCGGAGCGGTAGACGATCTGAATCAGCTTATCGCCATTGACCACAAGAACATGGACGCACGCTATCTAAGAGGTATGATCTATCTGGAAAAATCGGATACAACAGCAGCAATCAACGACTTTGAGGAGATGCTTGAACTGAATCCGAACAGCAGCAAGGGCCGCTTGGGAATAGCTGCTGTCAATACACAGCGTGGAGCATACCAGGAAGCGGAACGCCTCTATACTATTGTTCTTAACTCAAATCCTAAATCGGCGAACATTCTGATAAGCAGAGCTGAACTCTATTTCCTTTGGGAGAAATATTCGAAAGCACTTGAAGATTTGAAAAAAGCTGAAGATTCTGATGCAACAAATCCTCTGATCTATTTCCTTCGTGGAAAAGTACGTCTAAAACAGTACGAAAAGAAAGAAGCTGCTAAAGATTTTCAAAAAGCAAAAGAACTTGGGTTCAATGCATCTGTAATAAACGACTACATCGAGTCATTGAAATAGGCTTATTCATAAAAAAAGCACATCTGTCCATTGAAACAGATGTGCTTTTTTATTTTATGCCTAAAATCGAATTAGTCAGAAAAAAGTGAAATACCTCCCGAATAGATGCTATTCGTCATCATTCGTCACCATTTGCCACACCATTCGTCACACTCATACATGAACCTAACAAACTATATATAAATAGTTTAAAAGCTCCCGCAAGAGTGTGTGACAAATGGTGACGAATCAAAAACGAAAAATCCGCGTTGTATGTACTGGGATCAAGTCAAAAAGTTGTGGGGG